>NZ_JBKQOT010000827.1:0-47891 GCF_052145395.1 Roseiarcus sp. | reverse complement strand
GAAAATCCTCGACGCCCTCACCGACGATCCCCAAATCCTCGCAAAATCCCTCCGCCTCTCCTGACACGGCAAGAGAACCTGGGCAGTTACGAGAATTCTTCAGCGACCTGTGGCGGACAATCGCCGCAGGCCGAGTCTGGCGCGGCGAAATTCGAAATCGCGCCAAGGATGGCTCTATCTATTGGGTGGACACGACCATCGTGCCCTTCCTCGACGAGCGCGGAAAGTCGCGCCAATACGTGGCCATCCGCGCCGACATCACCGACAGAAAGCGCGCGGAAGAGCAGTTGCGCGAAAGCAAGGCGCTAGTGGTCTCCGCGTTTGAACAGATGCCCGTCGCTATTGGCGTGGTTGATATGACCGGCAAGTTCTTGTTGAAGAACTCGGGGATGTCCCGCTTCGCTGGGGAAAAGGTGCCGTTTTTTGATGACGAAGGCTATCACCGCTGGACCGTCTATCACGAGGATCGCGCCAAGATTGGTCAGTCGTACCTTCCCAGCGCCCGCGCATTGCAAGGAGAAACCGAGCCCGGCTTTGTCGCCGGATATCGCAACGACGATGGCGCCCTGACGTGGACGCGTGTCTCCGCGTCACCGCTGCGTGACGATACCGGCGCCATTACCGGCGCGATTTGCATCATAACTGACATCAGCGACGCCAAGCGGGCCGAGGAAGAGCTGCGAGAAAGTGAAAAAAGATTTCGGCTGCTGGCTGACGCGATACCGCATCTTGCGTGGATCGCCCATGCGGACGGCTATATCTATTGGTTCAACCAACGTTGGTACGAATATACGGGGACGACCCCGGAGCAGATGGAGGGCTGGGGCTGGAAACGCGTGCACGACCCGTTAGTGCTACCAGCGGGTCCTTGAACGCTGGTCGGCTTCTATCGAGACGGGGCAGCCATTTGACATGACATTCCCCTTGCGCGGGGCGGACGGCCAATTCCGGCCGTTTCTGACACGGGTCATGCCTCTTCTGGATCCGAAAGGACAGGTCATTCAGTGGTTCGGCACTAATACGCAAATCACCGAACAAAAAGAATTGGAAGAAGCGCTTCGCCAGGCAAAAATCGAAGCAGAACGAGCCAATCAAGCCAAGTCCAAATTTCTGGCGGCGACCAGCCATGATCTGCGCCAGCCGGTTCAGTCACTCGTGCTGCTGCTGCTCTCTCTCTTGGAACGCCAAGTCGCCAGCCACTCGAAAGCGGCCGAAACAGTAAATATGATGAAAGCTGCGATGAGTGGCTTGAATCGCCTGCTCAACGCCGTCCTCGACATTTCACGCCTAGACGCTGGGGTAGTGGTGCCTATTACGGAATTTGTCGACCTTGGCGCGTTGGTCAGCCGACTGGCGACGGAATACACGCCGAAAGCGGCGGATAAGGGCCTTCAATTCCGCGCGGAGCGGCGGCGGCTGTGCGCGAACACTGACCCCAATCTTCTGGAGCGCGCCCTGCGCAATTTGATCGAAAACGCCCTTCGCTGCACTACGGAGGGCGGCGTCCTCGTCGGGACTAGACGAAGAGGCGAGTTCGTCAGGATCGATGTGGTCGACACCGGCGTCGGCATCCCAGCCGACAAACAGACGGAAATCTTCGAGGAGTTCCACCAGTTGCACAATCCCGGCCGCGACCTTGGTTTGGGGCTAGGCTTGGGATTAGCCATCGTCGCCCGCCTCGCCGAGCTATTGGGCGCGAGGGTTGAAGTGGCTTCAAGGCTTGGGCGCGGTTCGCGCTTTTCGCTTTTGCTGCCTTTGGCTTTCGATATTGCACCGTCGGTCGCGGCGCAACCGCCGCCCGAAGATACTGGCGGCCGCGTCTTGATCATTGAGGACAACGCTATTTTGCGCCTTGGTCTTGAAGCGACGTTGAACGAATGGGGCTATGAAACTCTCCTCACGACATGTGGCGAGGACGCTCTCGATCTCGGCGCGAAGGACGGTTGGCGATTTGATGCAATCCTCACAGACCAACGGCTTGGCGCCGGGCTTACGGGGAGCGAAACCGCGAAGGAGATCAAGCGCCGGGCCGGCCGCGCCATCCCCACTTTGCTGCTGACCGGCGACACCGCCAAGGAGCGGATCGCCGAAATCGACGCGAGCGGCTTCTACTTGCTTCACAAGCCCGTTGCCACCGACGACCTGCGGCGTAAACTGGCTGAACCCCCTATCGATCAACCGGCGAATGGGGATCGATCAGTTCGGTACGACCGCTGCCGGCGGCTCCAATCGCCGCGCCTGCTCACAGTTAGGCGTAGTGCGTTGCTCAGGCGCGTTCGACGGGGCTCTTTGACGACGTCCGGAAAGTCTTGGACGACGTCCGGAAAGTCTTGGCGCTGGAATATCTCAAATCGACACAAGCCAGCGTGGAGGAGATATCGGAACTACTCGGCTTCACGGACGCCGCTAATTTCCGAAAGTCGTTCCGGCGCTGGACCGGAAAGCGACCAAGCAAGTGTCGTTTGACTCAATGACATCGCGCCGTCGTCGCGTGTTGTTAATGGGCCAACGCCTCCTTTGGGCCGACTCCGCCCCTACAGGCGTCGTCCATGGAGGTCCGCTTCCCGCCCGATCTGCAACGGAGCCGGGTCCAGCGCTCGATTTGCCGACACGAGGCGCGGAGCGGGACTCCGCTTCATCTCGCCGGTAAGCTCGGGCCGCATGACGCGACGCTTAAAGGAGGGCGGCAGCGATGAAATCCTATCGCAAGGAGCTTTGGTTCGAGACGCCGGGCCGCAGGGCGTTTCTCAATATCACCCCGCAAGTCGAGGCAGCGCTTCAGGAAAGCGGAGTTCAAGAGGGCCTCGTCCTCGTCAACGCGATGCACATTACCGCCTCCGTCTTCATCAACGACGACGAGCGCGGGCTGCACGCTGACTACGACGCCTGGCTGGAGAAACTTGCGCCCCACGAGCCGGTCTCGGCCTATCGCCACAACCGGACCGGCGAGGACAACGCCGACGCCCACATGAAGCGCCAGGTCATGGGCCGGGAGGTCGTGGTCGCCGTCACCGAAGGCCGACTCGACTTCGGGCCCTGGGAGCAGATTTTTTACGGCGAGTTCGACGGCGGCCGAAAAAAGCGCGTTCTGATCAAGATCATCGGCGCGTGAAGGCGCTCGCCCCACGGTCCGTCCGAACTATCGGTTCCGAAAAACAGAAGAACGTGCTACGCTTCTGTCTGTGGCCCTGGAACGGATCTTCAGGCGACGCGGCATGGAGGCGAGGCGCGTGACAGACTTGTCGACTCGGGCGGACGGGTTCGCCGGGTTTGCTTCAGCACCCGCGGGGCCGCATCCGCTGCGAAGCCTTTCTCGGCGGCCACAGGGCATACAGGCGCAGTCGTATTTTGTTGTAACTGCCAAACCGCCGCGCCGCGCGCCCCCACCACCGTCCTTTTCGGACGGTCCCCCCATTCCGCTTTCGCTTCATGGGGGAGGAGAGCGCCTTTCCTCCCCTGCGCGTCCGCGCGGGGGAGGGGGACCATGCGAAGCATGGTGGAGGGGGCGCTCGCCCAAGGTCGGACTCCTTGGCAATTGCATTTTGCTCGAAACTCGGAGTCAACGCCTTGAAAAACTTCAAAACACGGGTGAATAAGACCCCGCTTTCCGGCGCCGAACGCCTGTCGAACGCGCGCCGAACGCGTGTCGAAGCGCGCCCGAACGGCCGCCGGGCGGCGCTGTTGCCGGGCTCTTTGGCCGAGCCGTCCGGCTGTCACGCGTTTCTGGTAGGATGAGCCGACGCCCAGGCGAGGAGCCCCCCATGCGTATCGAGCCGGCCTTCCTCTTCGATCTCGACGGCACGCTGGTCGACAGCGTCTATCAGCACGTGCTCGCGTGGAAGGAGGCGCTGGACAACGAGGGCCTCGAGCTCAGCGTGTGGCGCATCCATCGCAAGATCGGCATGAGCGGCGGGCTGTTCACCAACCAGCTGATCCGCGAGACCGGGATACCAATCGACGAGGAGCGCGGCGAGCGGCTTCGCAGGGGCCACGCGCGCGCCTACCAGCGCATGGCCGACCACATTCGCCCGCTGCCCGGCGCGCGCGACCTGCTGGCCTGGCTGACCAGCGTCGGCATCGCCTGGGCGATCGCCACCAGCGGACGGATGGAGACGGCCGGCGTCAACCTCAGGGCGCTCGGGATCGATCCGGATAAGGTTCCGGTCGTCACGCGCGATGAGGTCAAGTACGCCAAGCCCGATCCGGACCTCTTCCTCGCTGCGGCCGAGAAGCTCGGCGCGCCGATCGAGACGGCAGTGGTGGTCGGGGACAGCATCTGGGACATGCGGGCGGCGGCGCGCTGCCGCGCGCTCGGGGTCGGCCTTTTATGCGGCGGCTACGGCGCCGAGGAGCTTCAAAAAGCCACCGCGTTCCGCGTCTACGAAGATCCCGCCGATCTCCTCGCCCATATCGACGAACTCGGAGGGCGGCGGTGAGCGCCGGCCGCGACAGAATAGAGTAAACTCCACCAAAAGGTCACGAAGGCGTTCGTGGTCCCTTCTGATCTCTTTGGTGAAGAAACAGGTATAACTTGCTGAAAAAGCGAGAGAAACCTACACCCCTGTCGGGTGATAGTTCGGGCTCTCTCTGGTGATCGCAACGTCGTGGACGTGGCTCTCGCGGAGCGCCGCGTTGGTGATGCGCATGAACTGGGCCTTGCGCTGGAAGACCGGGATGGTCTCGGCGCCGACGTAGCCCATCGCGGCACGCAGGCCGCCTGCGAGCTGGTGCAGGATCGCCCCGACCGGGCCGGCGTAGGGCACCTGGCCCTCGACCCCCTCCGGCACAAGCTTCATCTGGTCCTTCACATCCTGCTGGAAGTAGCGGTCGGCCGAGCCCTGCCCCATCGCGCCGAGCGAGCCCATGCCGCGGTAGCTCTTGTACGAGCGGCCCTGGTAGAGGAACACCTCGCCCGGGCTCTCGTCGGTTCCGGCGAGCAGCGAGCCGATCATCGCGCAGTCCGCCCCCGCCGCGATCGCCTTGGCGAGATCGCCCGAATATTTGATGCCCCCGTCGGCGATTACCGGCACGTCCGCCGCGCGGGCCGCCTCGGCCGCCTCGAGAATCGCCGAAAGCTGCGGCACGCCGACGCCCGCCACGATCCGGGTGGTGCAGATCGACCCCGGCCCGATGCCGACCTTGATCGCGTCGGCCCCGGCGTCGATCAGCGCCTGCGCCCCGTCGCGGGTCGCAACATTGCCGGCGATCACCGCGACCTTGTTGGAGGCGCGCTGGATGCGGCGGACCTGCTCGAGCACCTGCTCGGAATGCCCGTGGGCGGTGTCGACCACCAGGCAGTCGACGCCCGCCGCCATCAAGAGCTCGGCGCGCGCAAAACCCTTGTCGCCGACGGTGGTGGCGGCGGCGACCCTGAGGCGCCCATCCGCGTCCTTGGCCGCGTTGGGATGGGTGGTCGCCTTCTCGATGTCCTTGACGGTGATCAGGCCGACGCATCGGCCCGCCTCGTCGACCACCACCAGCTTCTCGATCCGGTGCTGGTGCAGGAGCCGGCGCGCCTCGTCCTGCGTGACCCCCTCCCCGACCGTGATCACCTTGCGGGTCATGAGCTCCGTCACCGGCTGGCGCGGATCGTCGGCGAAGCGCACGTCGCGGTTGGTGAGAATCCCGATCAGCCTGCCGGGCTTGCCATCCGGGCCCGGCTCGACCACCGGAATGCCGGAGATCGAGGCGCGACGCATGACCGCGAGCGCGTCGGCGAGGGTCGCGTCGGGGAAGATGGTGATCGGATCGACGACCATACCGCTCTCGAACCGCTTGACCTTTCGAACTTCCTCCGCCTGGTCGGCCGGGTCGAGATTGCGGTGGATGACGCCGATGCCGCCGGCCTGCGCCATGGCGATGGCGAGCCGCGCCTCTGTGACCGTATCCATCGCGGACGAGACGATCGGCAGATTGAGCGGGATGGCGCGGGTCAGTCGGGTGACGATGCTGACGCCGCTTGGCATCACGGTCGAATGGCCGGGCCGCAGGAGGACGTCGTCGAACGCCAGACCTTCGGGAAAGCCGTTCTCCAGGTTCGCCATCGCCATCGCCTTTGCTCGGTCGGCAGCCCTCGGGCCGCCTGCATGGCGCGGCTGCCTACCATGCCGAAGCGCAAGTTCCTAGGCGGGAGGCGCGGGCTGGCGCGAGAAACGCGCGGCGCACGCAAACAATCGCGCGCGCCTTCACTTCGGCAGCTTGTCCGCGATGACCTCGACCCGGACGATTTCCAGCGAGTTGGCGAACAGCTCCGGCGCCTTCGCCATGAGCGCCGCCGCGACCTTGCCGTTGAGGTGGGCGTCGCGGCCGTGCTCGTCGTCGAAAACGTCGAAGATCGCGAACGTGCTCGGCCCGAGCCGGAGCGCGAACCAGGCGCGGGTTTCGGGCTCCTCCATCTTGGCCTCGAGACGAACGTAAAGCGCGAGCGAAGTCATGTCGGGCTCCTATCGTCGCCCCCACTTAAGATTTTGCGGCTGGACTGCGCCGGGACGATGGCGCGGCGTCGCGGTCAGCGTGGACACCACACTTCGCCGGATACCGCGGGCGTGCTAGGTTTCGCCCATGTCGCACGTTTCTCCGACCCTCATGGACGTCGACGCCTTCTTTGTCTGGGCGCAGGGGCGCGACGGCCGCTGGGAATTGCGCGACGGGCAGCCCGTGCTGATGGCGCCCGAGAGCGCCATTCATGCGTTGACCAAATACGCGGCGCAAGAATCGCTCAAGGGCGCAATTCAGCGGGCCGGCCTTGCCTGCCGCATGTTTCCCGACGGGATGACGGTGAGGGTCGGCGCGAGAACGGCGTTCGAGCCCGACGCCCTCGTCGTTTGCCCTGCCCCGCCCGACCTCAATTCGATGGAGATCCCCAATCCCGTGGTCGTGGTCGAGGTCCTTTCGCCGAGCACGGCGGCGGACGACCACGGGCCGAAGCTCGACGGCTATTTCTCCGTGCCGAGCGTCGAGCACTATCTCATTCTCGACCCCGACCGCCGAGTGATGATCTGGCACAAGCGCGGACAGGCGGGGGCAATCGAAACCCGCATTCTTCGCGACGGCGCCATCCGGCTCGACCCGCCCGGGCTTGAGGCCGAAGTCGAGGGGTTTTTCCCGGCAGACTGAGTCTCGTCCGACGCCGGCACGAGAGGCCGCGATCTCGGGACGACCGTGGACGTCAAGTCTGGGCTCGAAGGGGGCGAGAAGCTGATCATGAGCGCCCCTCCCAGACCTCGCGGACGGTGCGAAAGTCAGAATCGCCGGCGACGCCCGCGTCAGCGCCGCCGCAGACGCACCGAAAGACGGTGCAACGACGCAGTAGACTTAAGACGCGGCTGGGGCGCCCGTCAGATGCAGCGCCCCCCGTCCACCTCGAGCACCACCCCGGTCAGGAACGCCGCGTCGTCGCTGGCGAGATAGAGCGCCGCGCCGCCGATATCGGCCGGGGTCGAAAACCGGCCGAGCGGCACGGTCGCCTTGAAGGCGGCGCGCTTTTCCGGCGTGTCCTCCCCCATGAACATGGCCAAGAGCGGCGTCTCGCCGGCGACCGGCGCCAGCGCGCAGACCCGGATCCGGTCGGGCGCCAGTTCGACCGCCATCGACTTCGTCATGACATGCACGGCGCCCTTGGAGGCGTTGTAGACGGTGAGGCCCGGCCGAGGCCTGAGCGCCGCCGTCGAGCCGACGTTGATGAAGACGCCGCCGCCCTGCGCCCGCATGTGCGGGACGAAGGCCTGGGCGGTGAGCAGCAGCGATTTCACGTTGACGGCGAAGATGCGGTCGAACTCCGCCTCCTCGACCTCCATCAGCGGCTTGTTGCGATGGGTGGTGCCCGCGTTGTTGACCACGATGTCGACTCGGCCGAACGCCTCGATCGCAGCTTTCGCCGCCCGGTCGACGTCCTCGCGCTTCGAGACGTCGGCCGTGAGCGCGATCGCCTGGGGGCCGAAGCGCTTTGCCGCCGCCTCGGCGATCTCCGCCCTGAGGTCCAGGCAGGCGACCCGCGCGCCCTCCCGGACGAATGTCTCGGCGACGCCGTAGCCAAAGCCCTGCCCCGCGCCGGTCACCAGCGCGGCCTTGCCTTTCAGTCGCATGGATCTCATCCCCTTCCCGGGCGCGTCTCTTGCTTAGCTCGCCTTCTTGCGCTCCTCGACGATCGCGTCGTCGATCGCCTTGGCGCGGATCGCGGCCGGGCGGGCGCTGATCAGCCCCCAGTAGCGCTCGAACGCCGGGCGCCTGTCGATCCCCCGGAACGCCATCCCCCAGCCGATCTGCGAGCCGACATAGACGTCGGCGGCGGTAAAGTGGTCTCCGGCGATGTATTCCGTCCGGTAAAGCGCGCCCTCCAGCGCGGCCAGCGTCCGCTCCATGTTGCCGTAACCGACCATGCCCTCCCGGTCCTGGGGGACCTCGCAGCCGAGCGCCTTGTCGGTGACCGCCGCCTCCACCGGCCCCGCGGCGAAGAACAGCCAGCGGTAGTACGGCCCGCGCTCGCGCGACGCCGGGGGCGGCGCGAGTCCGGCGGCGGGAAAGACGTCGGCCAGATAGGCGCAGATGGCGGCGGCTTCCGTGACGACCGTGTCGCCGTGGCGGATCGCCGGCACCTTGCCCATCGGATTGATCGCCAGATAGTCCGGGCTCTTCATCGAATGTCCGAACTCCAGGATCTTCGTCTCATAGGGCTGGCCGACCTCCTCCAGCATCCACCGGACGAGGCGGGCGCGGGACATAGGATGGGTGTAGAAGACCAGTTCGTCGCTCATGCCTCGCTCTCCGTTTGCGTCCCGATACGCTTCACCGGCCCTTTGTGATAGATCAATGACGAAAAGGCGATGCTCGCCTTCCCGAACCCGGACCGCTCATGCGCATCGAAACCGACGTCAAGCTGGATTTCAAGGACGTTCTGATCCGACCGAAGCGTTCGACGCTCAACACCCGCAGCGCGGTCGATGTCAACCGGGCGTTCCGCTTCCTGCACACAGGCTCGGAGTGGAAAGGGTTTCCGCTCATCGCCGCCAACATGGACGTGACCGGCACCCTGGCGATGGCCCGGGCGCTCGGTAAACATGGGGCGCTGACCGCCCTGCACAAGCATTATCCGGAGGACGAGCTCGTCAAGTTCTTCGCCGGGCCGGACGGCGCGCACGCCTTCTACTCCCTCGGGACGACCGCGGCCGACCTCAAGAAGCTCGCCGCCGTGGCCAAGCAAACGCCGGTCCGGCTCATCTGCCTCGACGTCGCCAACGGCTACTTCGAAAAGTTCCTCGACGTCGTCAAGCGGGTCCGCGACGACCACCCGGAGGCCGTCATCATGGCGGGCAACGTCGTGACCGGCGACATGACTGAGGCCCTGGTGATCGCCGGGGCCGACATCATCAAGATCGGGATCGGGCCGGGGTCGGTGTGCACGACGCGGCGCGTCACCGGCGTCGGCTATCCGCAGCTTTCCGCGATCATCGAATGCGCCGACGCCGCGCACGGCCTCAAGGGGCTCGTCTGCGCCGACGGCGGCTGCACGGTTCCCGGGGACATCGCCAAGGCCTACGGGGCCGGGGCGGATTTCGTGATGCTCGGCGGCATGCTCGCCGGCCACGACGAATGCGCCGGCGACATCCGCTACGAAACACGCGATGGCGAGAAGGTCCCGGTCAGCATGTCGTTCTACGGCATGTCGTCGGAGACGGCGATGAAGAAATACGCCGGCGGGGTCGCCCACTACCGGGCCGCCGAGGGCAAGAGCGTGGAGACGCCCTATCGCGGCCCGGTCGAAGGCACGATGGCCGGGATCATGGGCGGGGTGCGCTCGATGATGACCTATATCGGCGCGGCTCACCTCAAGGAGGTCTCCAAGCGGACGACCTTCGTCCGCGTCACGGCGCAGACGAACGACGTGTTCGGCGGCTAGCGGCCATTCTACTGACAATTCCCGGGCTAGGCGCGATACAAGACGGCGACCGCTACAGTTTCACGAGCGTAGCGACGTAGAACCCATCCGTCCCCGTCGTGTGGGGGCTCAGCCGGAGGCCGGGGCCGAACGGCGAGGCCCGCTCGGCGAGGGCCGGGAGGCCGGCCGCGCGCGCCGCAGTCGCCGCGTCCACGGGCAGAAAGTCGTCGTGCCGGCCTAGAAAGGCGGAGGCGCGGTCCTCGTTCTCGGCCCGCAGCACCGAGCAGGTGACATAGACGATGCGCCCACTAGGCTTCACGAAACGCACCGCGTTTTCAAGCGCTTCATCCTGATCCTTCATGCGCTGCTCCAGCGCGCCCGGACGTATGCGCCACTTCGCGTCGGGGTTCCGCCGCCACGCCCCCGAGCCGGTGCAGGGCGCGTCGATCATCACGAGGTCGCAGCGGCCCTCAAGATCGGCGACGACGTCCGCTTGGCCCTTTGGCGCGCGGACCTGCACGTTGCGGGCGCCCGAGCGCGTGAGTCGATCGAAGATCGGTGTGAGCCGACGCCTGTCCTCGTCGGTCGCATAGACCTGCCCGTGATTGTCCATCATGGCGGCGAGCGCCAAGGTCTTGCCGCCGGCGCCTGCGCAGAGGTCGAGGACCTGCAGGCCGGGTTTCGCCTCGCTGAGGAGCGCGGCGAGCTGCGAGCCTTCGTCCTGAATCTCGATGAGCCCCTTGACGTAGGCCGGCTCGGCGTTGAGCGCCGGTCCCCGCCCGTCCGGGCGGATGGCGATGCGCAAGCCGACCGGCGACAGCGGCGTCGGCTCGGCGCTAAGATGCGCGAGCGCAGCGAGCGCCTTTTCGCGCGTGGTCTTGATGAGATTGGCGCGCAGGTCGACTGGTGCGCGGTCGGCGAGCGCCCGCCCCTCCTCGGCCGCCTCGGCGCCGAACGCCGCCTCGAACTGCGGCGCGAGCCATTCTGGAAAGTCGCCGGCCACGTGCGCCGGCGCGCCCTCGAGGGTCGCGGTCGCAAGGCGGTCGCGCTCGCCGTCGCTCAGCGCCGCCGGCGCGTGGCCCTCGCCGGTAAACAGCGCTGCGATCGCCCCAAGGTCGAGGCCGCGCGTCTGCTTGAGCGCGCCGATCGCCTCGGCGCGCGGCGTGGATTCGCCCATCAGCCACGCAGACGAGCTTTTCCGGCGCAGCGCGTCATAGACGAGGGCCGAGATCGCCGCGCGGTCGCCGGACCCCGCGAACCGATGCGTGAGCCCCCAGTCCTTCATCGCGTCTGATGCGGGACGGCGGCGGCCCTCAATGTCGGCCAAAACTTCGATGGCGGCGGAGACGCGGGCGACGGGAGTCATGCGCGCTCTTTGGCGCAAACCGCGTGGGAACGCAAAAGGGCCGGCGCCGGCGCCTCCCTGAGGCGCTTCCGACCTTCCGGCGCTGGCGCTCACGAGAGGTTGATGCGGGAAGCTCAAAGCCTCTGGCGCCGCGCCCGTGCGCCCGGCTAGACTCCACCAGGCAAGCGTACTGAAGAGGGATGGCCATGGCCCACGACCACGAGCCCCATGAAGCCAGCGACCGCTGGAAATACGACGGCGTGCGCGTCATCAAGGGCGATCAGCTCGACCCCAACACCGCGCAGACGCCCGGAATGTTCCGGCAGGCGGCGATCAACCATGCGCGGGTCGGCGCCCAGAAGATCTGGGCGGGGACCGTCAGCATCGAGCCGGACGCCAAGACGGGCGTCCATCACCATGGCGCGCTCGAGAGCGTCATCTATGTCGTGAAAGGACGGGCGCGCATGCGCTGGGGCGAGCGGCTTGAGTTCGTGGCCGAGGCCGGACCCGGCGACTTCATCTTCGTGCCGCCCTACGTGCCGCACCAGGAAATCAACGCCGATCCCGATCAAACCCTGGAATGCGTCCTCGTGCGCTCAGACAACGAAGCGGTCGTGGTGAACATCGCCAATGTCGAGCCCGTCGAGAAGCCGGAAGAAGTCTACTGGGTCGATCCCATCCATCGGCGTCCGTGACGGGCGAACGCCCTGGCGGCGCCGCCATTCCCGGAATTCGTTAGTTTCAAGGAGGGCGTTTCTCACACCACGACCTCGTCCTCAGGACGAGGTCGTGGGTGCGGAATCGGCCTTCCTGTTCGGGAGTTACCGCAATTTTACGGTTGCGGCCCGTGCTGGCGCAGCTCGTGCTCCGCGCGAAATACGTTGGCGTAGAGACCGTTGATCCACTGGCGTCCGCTCGACGTCAGGCTCAGGTAATGAATGGCGTCCTGGATATAGGGAGAGACGTTTTCCCAGTAGAAGGTCGGATATTTATCGACAAGATCGGCAGGCGAACTGTAGCCGAGTTGTCTGTTCAAGCCGTTTTCTTCAAATTCGCAATAGAGCGCATTCGCCTTTTTCAGATAATGGGGATCGCCGAGCTGTCCGATCAGATCCGCAGCTCTGAGCAGGCCCGCTTCCTCGCCCACGTTTGGATCCTCGGGCTTCTTCGAGTACGGGAAGCGTGTGTGCTCGATCGCGCGTGCGACGCGCGATCCGTCGAGCTCGTCGATCCGCGAAAACCGATCCAGCACGAACAGCATCGACCGTTCGACATGATAAGGCGCGAGCGCGGCGTCGGAGGCGCCGCGGGGCACGGCGACCTTACGGCCGGCGGCGTCGACGACGTAACGGTCCGCTTCGTCCCCGTTCAGGAGTCCGCGGACGTAGCCGATGTCGTGTGTCAGGCAGGCGACGATGAAGTGGCAGTAATCGGACGGCGTCGAGTCCACGACCAGCGCCCGGCCCTTAAAAATGTCGTGGCCGGCAAGCGTGACCAGCATCGTATGCTCGATGTCGTGATAGAGGGCGTCGCTGTTGCCGATGCAATCGATCGCAAGCCGCGCGGCGAACGGGACGATCTCGGCGAGGCGCGCGTGCGACACCCCGAACCGGTCCTTCATGTCGGCGGCCAGGAACGCGCCCAGCGCATCGGCGGCGAGCTTGGGCAGCGTGATCATGGATCGCGCCGACCGCAACGGCCGAGACCCTGCGCGGGCTCGATCCCGGACAAAAGCACGCCCATGCCCGCCTCCGCAAATCCGCCCCGCCCTGTCGGCCGACGATAGCGCAATTTCCGCGCCCACGCACCGGTATCAAACCGCTCCCCTGGGAAAATCTCCGGCGGCGCGAGGCGATTATCACCACCAAGGACACGAAGATGCACGAAGCCCTGGTGGGCCTTCGCGCCCTTCGTGGTGAAGGCTTGCGAGGAGCGTCGCACCGCTTGCCTCACCGCGCGTAGGCGTACGGGCCGCCCCGCGCCAACGCCTTGCGGTAGGCGGGACGGGCATGGATGCGTTCGACGAAGGCCTCGAGCTTCCGCCGGCCTTCGAAGGCCCCGGCCCGCGCCCCGCCCGCTTCGAGCGGAAAGCTCATCATGACGTCAGCCGACGAGAATTCCTCGCCCGCGAACCAGGGGCGCGCAGCCAGCTCCGCCTCGATAAAGTCGAACATGGTCTTGAGGTTCGGCGATGCATAAGCCTGCCGCGCGGCCTCGGCGGCCGACTTCGCCGCCTCCTGGAGCGGCCCCGGCGCGCGGCCCGGCAGGGTCGACAGCACCAGGTCCAGGAGAATCTGCGGCATCAGCGACCCCTCGGCGAAATGCATCCAGTAGGTCCAGCGCAGCCGGTCCGGCGTCCCCAACTCCGGCCGCAGGCGTCCGCCCGCCTTCTCGACCAAATAGTCCACGATCGCGCCGGTCTCCGCGATGGTCACGCCGTCGTCGACCAGAACGGGCGACTTGCCGAGCGGATGGACGGCCTTCAGCGCCGGCGGCGCGAGGCGCGTCACAGGATCGCGCTCGTAAAATTGGATCTCGTAAGGCAGCTCGAGCTCTTCCAGGAGCCAGAGCACCCGCTGCGAGCGCGAATGATTGAGGTGATGGACGACGATCATGAGCGCTTCCCTTCCCAAAAATCCGACAGCGACGAGGCTACGCGCGCGCTCGCGGCGCCAGCGTGTCAGAGCTTGCGCATCGCCGCCCCGACCCGGGCGATGAACGCCTTGCGCTGCGCTTCATTTGCGACATTCATGTGGTAAAGCGCGTAATAGTCCGCCCGCGCCTTTCCGCCCGTGAACCAGCGCAAATAGCGCGTGACCATTGTCTTCGGCGGATCGCCCATCCATTTGGCCATCCGCCAGGGCCGGCCATAGGTGACGATCCCGACAATCCGGCGCACGTTGAACAGCATCGGCTTCACGTGCGCCGGGTCGGAGAGGTCGAAGGCGACGCCCGGCATCAGCACCCGATCGCAAAACCCCTTCAGCATCGCCGGCATGTAAGCACCAGGTCGGAAACTGCATGACGATCGCCTCGGCGGCGGTCAGGCGCGCGATGAGCGGCTCGAGCCCGACACGGTTTTGCGGCGCGTCATGGTAATGCCGCCGTCCTTCCTCGCTGAGGACAGGATCGAATTTCTCGGCATAGAGATCGAGGAGGTCGATCTCGTGGCCCGCGGCCTTCAGGCCCGCGAGCGCCTCCGCGCGGACGGCGGCGTGAAAGCTTTCGGGCAGCGGATGGCAGTAGATATAGAGGACGCGCATGCGCCGAGCGGAAGCAAGGACCGTGCTGCGCTTTGGCGGCCTCAGCGCCCGAGCATCAGCATCAGGTTCTGCACCGCCGCGCCCGACGCGCCCTTGCCAAGGTTGTCGAACTTGGCGGTGAGCACCGCCTGCCGGCGGGCCTCGTTGGCGAAGACGTGAATCTCGATGTCGTTGCTGCCGTTGAGCAATTCCGGCTCGATCCGGGCGTTCTCCGTCGTGGCGAACACCCGGAAGAAGTTCCGCCCGTCGTAGTGCTTGTCGAACACCGCCTTGAGGTCCGCGAGCGTCGGCTTCTTCGGCAGCGCGTCGAGATGCAGCGGCACGCTGACCAGCATGCCCTGCCTGAAATTGCCGACCGAAGGAACGAAGATCGGCCGCGCAACGAGGCCGGAATAAAGCTGGATCTCCGGCATGTGCTTGTGTTCGAGGGCGAGGCCGTAGAGCTCGAAGGCCGGCGCCTTGCCGGTCTCGAAGGCCTCGATCATCGACTTGCCGCCGCCGGAATAGCCGCTGACCGAGGTGATCGACACCGGCGTCTCCTTCGGCAAGAGGCCGGCGTCGACGAGCGGCCTCAAAAGCGCGATCGCGCCGGTGGCGTGGCAGCCCGGATTGGTCACTTTCTTCGCCTTGGCCACCGCCTCGTCCTGGCCGGCGATGAGCTCGGGAAATCCATAGATCCAGCCGGGCGCGACGCGGTGGGCCGAGGACGCGTCGATCACGCGCGGCGCCTTCACGCCCATGGCGTCGACGAGCTTCGCCGCCTCCTTGGCCGCCTCGTCCGGCAGGCAGAGGATGACGACGTCCACGTCCTCATAGATTTTCTGCTTGGCGGCCGGGTCCTTGCGCGCCTCGGGGGCGAGGCTCGCGAGTTCGATCCCGCTCACGCCGTCGAGCTTCTCCCGGATCTGGAGCCCGGTGGTCCCCGCCTCGCCGTCGATGAAGATCGTCGCCATGATCGCCTCGTAATCCTCAATCCGAAACCCAATCGCGCTCGCGCGCGGCCACGCGCTCTCTTCAGCGTCGGCGCAGTCGGCGGTGCGGGCGGACGATCATGGCGCAGGTCTTTCCTATGAAACGGGCGTCACGGTCAAGCGGTGCGAGGCGCCGCCGTGGCTGGGCTCTGCCTGGCGCACCCGCAAACACCTGGAGTCGGGCCCAGCGGAAGTCTAGAATGCCTCCGACGGAATCGAACGCTACGCAGGAGCCTGGGGATAACAAAGAGGCTGAGCTCGCTCTCCGCTCCCGATGCTCAACAGCGCTGGCGCCCTTGTCGACGTGGCCGACCGGGACGCCCTATACAGGGTTATCGAAGAGTCTTCCGCCGATTGAAGCTTCGGAGGGCGGGCCCAAGGGAGGCGCGGCCAAACGGGCCAGTCGCGCGGCGTTATTCGCTTCCCGCCGCAACGGCCATCGGGTAACCGGACCCATATGACCGCGCAAGCGCTGATTCTTCTGGCTCTGAAGGCCAGCATCGTCCTCTCCGTGTTCGCGATCGGCCTCGTGTCCCGGGTCGAGGACACGCTCTTCCTGCTGCGCCGACCCGGGTTGCTCCTGCGCTCGGTTCTGGCGATCAACGTCGTCATGCCGCTGGTCGCGGCGGCGATGGCGTGGAGGTTCGATCTGCCGGTGGCGGTGGAGGTGGCGCTGGTGGCGCTCGCCGTGTCCCCGGTCCCGCCTCTGCTGCCCAAGAAGCAGATCAAGGCGCGCGGCGAGCCCTCCTACGCGATCGGGCTTTTGGTCGGCGCCGCGCTGGTCGCGATCGTGTTCGTTCCCATCGCCGTCGAATTGCTCGGCCTGGCGTTCCAGTTGCCGGTCCACATGAACCCCTGGCCGATCGCGAAACTCGTGTTCGCGACCGTGCTCGCGCCGCTTCTTGTCGGCATCCTCGTGCGGCGGCTCACGCCGGAGCTCGCGGCGCGCTTTGCGCGACCGGTTGGGCATGTCGCGAATATCGTGCTAGTGCTGTGCTTTCTGGCCGTGCTCATGACCGCGTGGGCCGCGATCGTCGACCTGGCCGGAACCGGCGCATTCTGGGCTGTCGCCGTCTTCGTCGGCGTAGGCCTCGCCGTCGGGCACTGGCTCGGCGGCCCCGAGCCCAACGACCGCACCGTGCTCGCGCTCGCCGCCGCCACCCGGCACCCCGGCGTCGCGATGGCGATCAGCTCGGCAAACTTTCCCGGCTTCAACGCGGTCCTGCCGGCCTTCCTTTTGTATGTCGTCGCCGGGGCCGTCCTGGCGATCCCCTACGTGATGTGGCGCAAGCGCGCGACTGAGGCGCTTTCGAGCCGCGATCGCTGATCGCGGCGGACGCAGTCGACGACCGCGTCTCCAGATGCGTGCGCGCCGCTCGACGACAAAAAGGGCGGCCGATGCCGCCCTTCCGTAACCGCAAATAGCCGCTCGCTCAGCGCTTCGAGAACTGGAAGCTGCGGCGGGCCTTGGCGTGGCCGTACTTCTTGCGCTCGACGACGCGGGAGTCGCGGGTGAGGAAGCCTTCCTTCTTGAGCGCAGGCCGGAGGTCGGGCTCGTAGTAGGTCAGCGCCTTGGCGATGCCGTGGCGCACCGCGCCCGCCTGCCCCGACAGGCCGCCGCCGTTGACGGTGACGGTGACGTCGTACTGGGTGATGCGGTCGACGAGGACCAACGGCTGGCTGAGAATCATGCGCAGCACGGGCCGTGCGAAATACACGTCGAGCGGCTTGCCGTTGACGGTCGCCAGGCCCTTGCCGGGCTTGATCCAGACGCGGGCGACAGCATTCTTGCGCTTGCCGGTGGCGTAGGCGCGGCCCTGCTTGTCGAGCTTCTGGACGTGGACGGGAGTCTCGGCGACTGCCGGAGCGAGGGACGAGGTCTGGAGGTCGGCCAGGGAGGAGAGGGTTTCAGCCATGGGTTAGACGGTCCGGGTGTTTTTGGGATTCATCTTGGCGACGTCGAGCACGACCGGCTGCTGCGCGGCGTGCGGATGATCGGGGCCCTTGTAGACCTTGAGGTTGCTGAGCTGCTTCTTGCCCAGCGGCCCGCGCGGAAGCATGCGCTCGACCGCCTTCTCGACAATGCGCTCGGGGTATTTGCCCTCGAGGATCGACTTGGCGGACCGCTCCTTGATGCCGCCGATGTAGCCCGTGTAGTGGTAATAATTCTTGTCCTCGCGCTTCTTGCCGGTAAGGACGACTTTTTCCGCGTTGATAATGATCACGTTGTCGCCGTCGTCGATATGCGGCGTGAAGCTGGGTTTATGCTTGCCGCGCAGACGCATCGCGACGATGGTCGCGAGCCGCCCGACGACGAGGCCCCTGGCGTCGATGAGAAGCCACTTCTTCTCGACATCGGCCGTCTTTGTCGAATGGGTTTTGCCGAACATGATGGTTCCACGAAGTTCTTAGGTCGCGGGCTTTTGCCGCGGTCTCAGCGGATTGTCAACGGCGCGCGGCCGGAATCGTCAAGAAAACTGCCAGCTTTGCATATGCGGTACTATAATACCGTGACCCGCAAGATTGTCACCCCCGCGAAAGCGGGGGTCCAGCGCTCCGTCCAACTGCGGGGACGTCCGGACTCTCAGGACCTGGAACCAGTCGCTCAATTATGCCGCTCGCCCATGCCAGCATCATTTCGCGAGCGCCGCGCCGCAAGCAAGTCTCAAACGCTGGCGGCGGTTCTCTGGACCCCCGCTTCCGCGGGGGTGACAGGCTTCGACCCGAGCAATCCAGCCCTCGCTCCCGACAGCCTTCGGCTAGTCACCCTCGCAAACTGCCCTGATTCTCGGCTCGGCCCACGCCGTCTGTGACGCGGGTCGCAGCCTGCACCGGCGAGGCGGTCAAGCAAAGCCGACCCGGACAACCGGCGCGCCGCTCTGATCGATAATCCTGTCCGCAACAAAAGCTTGCGGAAAAACCGAAATTACGCTATGCTGCCTTCATGACGCAATCACAGGCCAGGCACGGTTTCCCCTGCGGCGCGGCCCGCCAGCGCGGGCGCGTCGCCGTTCCACGAGAGGAGGGGCCATAGAGAATTATTTTCGCCCGGGCGCGCTCGTAACCCATTGAAAAGTCTCGATTCGGACGAGTGATTCCAAGGAAATCCAAACGAATCCAAACGCCCCGGAGGCCGAATTCGCGGAGCCTGAGGGCAGAGCTGCGGAGCGCTGAGGAATTCCAAGCTCGCCACATTGTGGCCGCAAACGTGCGGCGACGCGTCCTACGCCCCCTCGTCCCCCTTGGCCGGAATGGAATACGTCCCGGTCGCGTGCGCCGCCATCTCGTCAGAACCCTCGGAGAAGAGCGCCACCTCTCCGACCGCGAGCCGCTTGCCGAGCTTTATCAGCTTCGCCCTGCCGATCAGATCCCTGGGCTCGGGCTTGCGCAAGAAGTTGATGGTGAGGCTGGTGGTCACCGCGAGCTTCACCCGACCGAGTTCGTGCAAAATTGCGACATAGAGCGCGAGGTCTGAGAGCGTGAACATCGCCGGCCCCGAGATCGTGCCGCCGGGCCTGAGATGGTCGGGGTGATAGGCGAGCCGCACGGTCGCGCTCATGGGCCCCACGTCGTCGATGGAATAGTCGCCGCGCGACCAGATCTGCGGGAACACGTCCACGAGGTAGGCGGTGAGTTCCTCGAGGGTGAAGGGTCGTGGTTTGGCGTGATGCGTCATGGCGATCCCGAAAGCGGCAGGATCGTCTAGCCGACGCCGCGATCGCGGGGAATAGGCCGCGCGCTGCGCGCGCCTATTCCGGGGGCGTCGCCGCTTTAGAGCCTTTTTTCAAGAGCCTAAGTGTCGTCTCCGGTTGTTGACGCCTATCCAGGGACGACGTCTGTCGATGACCACGGATCGAGCTTTGGCCGCAGAAGCGGGCGGGAGAACCTTGGCGACCCTGCCGGGGGTGTCGAACGAAAGCAGGCCGGTTGTCGATGAGCTTCTGGACGGGATGGCCGAGGGGTTCTTCGCCCTGGACTCGGAGTGGCGGTTCACGGCCTTCAACCGCGCCGCGGAGGAGATGTTTGCGCTCCGCCGCGAGGACGTGATCGGGAGGCTCTTGTGGGAAGTGTCGCCGACCGTTCGCGGGAGCGAATTCGAGCGTCGCTACCGCAAGGTGATGGCCGATCGCGAAAAGCAGGTGTTCGAGAGCTTCACGACCCGGTCCCCCGTCCGATGGCATGAGGTTCGCGCGTTCCCGCTCGGCGACGGGATCGGCGTCTCCTTCCGGGACGCGACCGAGCGCAAGGCCGTGTTCGAACGGCTCAGGCAGCGCGAGCTCGAGCTTCAGCGGGTTCAGGAGATCGGCCTCATCGGGGGCATGCGCGTCGACGTTCGCGGCGGCTTCTCCGGACACCGCTCGCCGGAATACCTCAAGATCCACGGACTGCCGGAAACATCGGCTGTCGAGTCGCACGAGGACTGGGTCGCGCGCATCCACCCGGAGGACCGCGAACGGACGGCCAACCATTTCCTCGACGCCCTCAAGGGCGGCTCGTCCACCTACGCGTCGGAGTACCGCATCGTTCGTCCGAGCGACGGGGCCGTTCGCTGGATTCGCGCGCTGGCCGAGATCGAGCGGGACGAACACGGCCGCCCGATCGCCCTTATTGGCGCCCACAGCGATATCACGGAGCGGAAGCTTGCCGAGCAGGAGGCGGTCGCGAGCGAGGAGCGGCTGCGGGCGATCGCGGACGCGCTGCCCGTCCTGATTTCGTATATCGACAGCGGCCGGGTATTCCGCTTCGTCAACAAGACCTATGAATTATGGTTTGAACGTCCGCGGAGCGAGATCGTCGGCCGACGCGTCGAGGAGGTCATGCCGCCCGACATGTATGCGGCGCGCCGGGAGAACCTCGAACGGGGGCTCGCGGGAGAGGACGTCACCTACGAAGTCGAATTTCCGCGATCGCACGGCGTGGCTTACACGGAGGTGGTCCACGTCCCGAATCGCGACGCCGCCGGCCGCATCCTTGGCGTTTACGTGGTCGTCACCGACATCACCCAGCGCAAATTGGCCGCGCGCGCGCTCGCGGACAGCGAGGCGCGGTTCCGAGCCATCGCCAACAGCGCGCCCGTGCT
This sequence comes from Roseiarcus sp., assembly GCF_052145395.1. Taxonomy (NCBI): domain Bacteria; kingdom Pseudomonadati; phylum Pseudomonadota; class Alphaproteobacteria; order Hyphomicrobiales; family Roseiarcaceae; genus Roseiarcus; species Roseiarcus sp. The sequence goes on along the minus strand of NZ_JBKQOT010000827.1, from coordinate 27,358 downwards.
CATCTGGGTGACCGGCGCGAACGGGATGCGCGAATTCGTCAACCAGGCCTATCTCGACTACTTCGGCGGAACCTACGAGGAGGCGCTTTCCTACGACTGGCGGCAGGCGTTGCACCCCGATGATCTGCCCCGGATCCTCGGCGCCGCGCCGACCATCGACGCCAAGACCACGTCGGTCGTCGTCGAGGCCCGGTTCAAGCGCGCCGACGGGCGCTGGCGCTGGCTGAGGGCGATATCGCAGCCTCGCCGGAACATTGAGGGGGAACATGTCGGCTACATCGGGGTCGCGCATGACATCACCGACGCCAAGAGAGCGCAGCGGGCGCTCGCGCGGATCAACGAAACGCTGGAGCGGCGGGTCGGCGAGCGGACCGCTGAGCTTGCCGCAAGCGAGGCCCTGGTCAGGACATTCTTCCAGCACTCGGCCGAATGCCACGCCGTGCTCGTCGAGGAGGACAATGGCTTCCGGTTTCAGGAAATTAACCCGGCGTTGGTCCAACTTTACGGCCTGCCGCGCGACGCGGTCGTTGGACGGTTGGCGACCGAGGCTTTGGGACCGGACTCGGGCGCCGAGGTCGACCGCCATCTGAGAGCCTGTGTCGCCGAAGGCGGGACATATCGGTATGAACGCCTGCACGCAGGCCGAGTCGTCGAAGCCGTCGCAACGGCGGTCCCGAGCGGCGACGGCAAGCCGCGCCGCGTCGTCGTCAGCGCGCGCGACGTGACGGAGCGCAGACGCCTCGAGGAGCAGCTGCGGCAGGCGCAGAAGATGGAGGCGCTGGGCCAACTCACCGGCGGGGTCGCGCACGATTTCAACAACATGCTCACCGTCGTCCTCGGCGGCCTGGACGCCATCGACCGGCAAGTCGCTCAAATGCCGGATATTCCGGCCAAAGCGCGGATTCAAAGGTCCGCGGACATGTCGCTCCAGGGCGTCCAGCGCGCTCGCGCGCTGACCAGTCGCCTTCTGGCGTTCTCTCGTCGACAGGCGCTAGCTCCGCTGCGGGTCGATCCCAACGCGCTCGTCGGGGGCTTGAGCGATCTCCTCCAGCGGACGCTCGGCGAGCGCATCGTCCTGAAAACCCTCCTCGCGGACGGCGTCTGGAGCGCGTTCGTCGATCCTAACCAGCTCGAGAACGCGCTGATCAATCTGGCGCTCAACGCGCGGGACGCCATGCCCCGGGGCGGCAGCCTGGTCATCCAGACCGCGAACCGCACGCTCGGCGAGGCTGACGTCGCCGCCTTGCCAGAGCGCATCGAGCCGGGCGATTACGTCGCCATCGCCGTCATGGACACCGGCGCCGGCATGGACGCGCCGACGCTCGCGCGCGCGTTCGACCCGTTTTTCACCACCAAGGAAGTCGGCAAGGGGACCGGCCTCGGCCTCAGCCAAGTCTACGGATTCTGCCGCCAGTCCGGCGGTCACGCCCAGATCGAAAGCGAGCCGGGACATGGGACGACCGTCCGCATGTTTCTTCCCCGCCAAACGGCGCTCTCAGGCGGAGCGACGGAGCGCGCTCAGGTTCAGTTCACCGGCGCGGGCGGTCGGGAAAGCATTCTGCTCGTCGAAGACGACGACGGCGTGCGAGCCTATACGACGGAAGCGCTGCGCGAGCTCGGTTACCGGGTCGCGGAGGCCCCGAACGGAAAGGCCGCTCTGGCCATCCTGGACGACGCGCCCTCGGTGGACCTCATGCTGACGGACGTCGTCATGCCCGGCGAATACAATGGGCGCGAGCTCGCCGAGGAGGCGGTCCGGCGCCGGCCGGGCCTGCGGGTGCTCTACATGACGGGCTACAGCCGCGACGCGCTTTCCCGGAACGGCCGGCTGAACCCCGGCGTGCATCTTCTGAGCAAACCCTTTTCCCTGGAAGAGCTTGCGGCCAAGGTGCGAAGCCGGCTCGATGCGGTCGCCTGACGCGGCAATGAGCCGCAGGTTCGCCGATTTGTCATGATTTTGGCGAACACTGTGTCATAGGCGCATTTGGCGCCTCTCGGACCGCGACTACGGTCCTTTACATGGGAAAACTCATGCCCCTCAGCTTCCGTCCCGCCGCCGTTGCTTCGCTGATTGCGCTTCTCGCGGCCGCTCCCGCCTTTGGCGAGTCGCTTTCCGAGCGCCGCGCCGCCAAGGAAAAGGCCGAGACGGTCGAGGTCGAGGTCGCCTGCGGCAAGCTCGACAAAGAGAATTGCGCCGTCGTCGTACCGGAGATCAACGCCAAGACCGTCAGCCAGAACGTCCGGCTGAAGCCGCTCGAATCCAAGGGCAGCGTCGAGTCGGTCGACGGTCTCTGCGACGGCGACGTGCAGATGGCGGTCGTGCAGGCGGACGTCCTCGCGGTGCGCTCGGCCAAACCCGACTGCGCCGGCAAGGTCGTCGCGCTCGGCGCTCCGCTCTATCCGTATGAGGGCTTCATGGTGCTGCGCGCCGATCAGCGCGAAGGCAAATTCGGCGACCTGATCGACCGCCTTCCGCCGGGAACTGTGCTCAAAATCGCCGCCGGCGGATCGGGCTCGGGCGGAGAACTCACTTTGCGCAATATCCTCGCCAACGCGCCGGAGTGGAAGCAGCTGGTCGACATCTCCCCCGACGGGTCGGAGACCGCGCTCAACAAGCTGCGCGACCATCAGATCGACGCGTTCTTCGTGATGGACGGGCCGCAGTCGCCGTTGCTGCAGGAGGTGCGCGACACGGTCGACCCCAAGACGAAACAGCGCATCTTCAAGTTCGCCGACCTGCGCCCAAGCGACAAGCTGCTCGGCATCCCCTTCAACGGGCGCAGCCTCTACGCGACTGCGACGCTCGAGTCCGGCCGGTTCAGCGCGATCAAGTCGATTGCGACGCCTGCCGTGATCGCGGTGCGCGATGACTTCTACCGGACCTATCCCGAAGTCACCGCCAAGGTTCGGCAGGGCGCTGAGGACGCCCTGCCCGCGATCGCGGCGAAAGCCGGCGCCAGGCCGGACTGGGCGAAGGACTTCGACCGGCGATGACGGCGGGCCTCTTTCCTCCCGACCTTACCGCCCGCGCCGCCGCCCTCCTCGATCGCTGCGGCGCCGCAGGCCTCAAGGTGGCGACCGCCGAGTCCTGCACGGGCGGCCTCATCGCCGGGCTGCTGACCGAGATCGCCGGTTCGTCCGCGGTCGTCGAGCGCGGCTTCGTCGTCTATTCCGATGACGCCAAGGAGGAGCTGCTCGGCGTGCCTGCGGCGACGATCGCCACCCACGGCGCCGTCAGCGAGGCGACCGCCCGGGCTATGGCGGAAGGCGCGCTCAAAGCCTCGCGCGCCGAACTCGCCGTCAGCGTCACGGGAATCGCGGGGCCGGATGGCGGCTCGGCGGAGAAACCGGTCGGCCTCGTCTGGTTCGGTTGCGCCCGTCACGGCCAGCCGATCGTGGCGCGCGAGGCGCGGTTCGGCGACATCGGCCGCGGCGCGGTGCGCCTCGCGTCGGTGCGCGTCGCGCTCGACCTGCTTGAGGCGGCCGTGTAGCCGCGATCGGCGAGCGCGGCAGAAAGCGGAGGCGCAAAGCGCCTACGCCCGGTAGAGCGCGTCCGCCCGCTCCTCGAAGGCTTGCGCGAACTTGCGGAAGGCGGCGTCGAACATCGAGCCCATCAACGCGCTGAACGTCCGGCTGCGGAACTCATAATCGATGAAGAAGGTGACGAGCGAGCGTCCCGGCTCCGGCTCGTCGCGGAACGTCCAGATGTTCTCCAGATAGCTGAACGGCCCGTCGATATATTCGACCACGACGCGCAGGCGCGGCTTGTCGAGCTGGACCCGGCTGGTGAACTTCTCGCGGATCATCTTGTAGCCGATCGACATCTCGGCGATCAGCGTGTCACGGCCCTGCCCGTCCGGGCGCCGGCTGCGCACCCGCATCCCGGTGCAGAGCGGCACGAATTCCGGATAGCGCTCGACGTCGGCGACCAGGTCAAACATCTGGTCGGACCGGTGCCGGACGCGGCGCTCGTTGCGGAAGGACGGCACGCCTGAGGCCTCCGAGGCCGCCCCGCCTAGCGGATTAGGGCTTCTGCGCCGGGGCGGGCGCGGCCGGTGCCGGAGCCGGAGCCGAGGGCGCCGCCGGGGCGTTCGACTGGCCCTGAAGCTGCTTCAGTTGGTCGAGGATGTTGCCCGGATTGACCGGCTGAGGCGCCTGCTGGCTCGCCGGAGCGACCGGTCCCTTGGTCAAAATCGAATGGGGCGCACGGCTCCACCCGGCGATGATCGACATCAGGATCGACGTCGCGAAGAACAGCGTCCCAAGGATCGCGGTCGCGCGCGACAGCGCATTCGCCTGGCCGCGCCCGGTCATGAAATTGCTGGAGCCGCCGCCCGATCCCAGCACGCCGCCTTCGGAGCGCTGCAACAGGACGACCGCGATGAGCGCGACCACGATGAGGATGTGAATGACGATCAGGACCGATTGCATGGGGGCTCTAACGACGAAAGCGCCGGCCGTGAAGGCCGGCGTTCATGAAAAGTTGGCGCGCTCCTACCACGGCGCAAGGGGCGCGTCCATCGGGTCGATCGGGGCTCGCCCTCAGCGATAAGCGGCCGCGATCGCCAGGAAATCCGCAGCCTTGAGGCTGGCGCCGCCAACGAGAGCGCCGTCGACGTTGTTGATGCCGAGGAGTTCCTTGGCGTTGGACGGCTTGACCGAGCCTCCGTAAAGGATCCGCACCTTCGCCCCAGCCGGCCCATAAATCTCGCCGAGCAGCTTGCGGATCGAGTCGTGCATCTTGGCGACGTCTGCCGGCGTCGGCGTGAGGCCGGTGCCGATCGCCCAGACCGGCTCATAGGCGACGACGACCGTCGCAGGCCCCCCATCCGGCGGCAACGATTCCCGGACTTGGCGCGACACGACGGCGTATTCGAGGCCCGACTCGCGCTCGGCGCGCGTCTCGCCGACGCAGACGATCGCCACGAGCCCGGTCTTGATCGCCGCCTCGGCCTTCGCGCGCACCTCAGCGTTGGTCTCGTGATGGATGGTGCGGCGTTCCGAATGGCCGACGATTGCATAGGTCGCGCCGAGATCCTTCAGCATCGCGGCGGAGGTGTCGCCGGTGAAAGCGCCGCTCGCCTGCGGGCTGCAATCCTGCCCGCCCCAAGTCACCGTCCCGCCTTTGAGCTTTGAGGCCGCCAGCGCGATCAGGGTGAACGGCGGGCAGACCGCGAGTTCGGCCGCGCCCGCCTCCCCGGCGTCGGCCGCCTTGCGCATTGCCTCGATCTCGGCAAGCGACGCCGTGAGGCCGTTCATTTTCCAGTTGCCGGCGACGAGCGGGCGGACGTCCGGGGTCATAGTCCTTGTCTCCTTGAATTGGCCGGCGCGGTGTTATCATCCGCCGAAAGCCTATGCAAAGCGGCCGGCTGCGGCTAATAGGCGCGGTCCAAGCGGCGACGGAAGAGGCGAAGGACCCGAATGCTTGAATCGATGCGCAACGCAACCCAGGGGGTTGTCGGCAAGGCCATCATGACCGTTGTGATGGGGCTCATCATCGTGAGCTTCGTCATCTGGGGCGTCGGCGACATGCTGCGCGGCTTCACCGCTTCGAACGTCGCCTCGGTCGGCGGCGCCAAGATTTCGTCGCAGGACTACCGCTACCAGTTCCAGCGCACCCTGCAGCAATACCAGAGGCGGCTGCGCCAGCCCTTCACCACCGAGCAGGCCCGCGCCATCGGGCTCGACCGTCAGGTGTTGCAGCGGATGATCAGCGAGGCGGCGATCGACGAGGAAGCGCGCAAGCTCGGCCTCGACGTTTCCGACGAGGCGCTGCGCGCCATGATTACGGCCAATCCGGATTTTCAGGACAGCTCCGGCGCCTTCGACCCGCAGAAGTTCGCGTCCCTGCTGCGCGACAACGACCTGAACGAGCGCTTCTACGTCACCGAACTGAAGAAGAACGCGCTGCGCCAGTTCATCATCGCAGCGCTCGCGACCGGCGTGGCCGCGCCGAAGGCCATGGTGACGTCGGAGGCCGATACCGAGGGCCAGACGCGGTCGGCCGACACGTTCGTCCTCCCGGCGGCGGCCGCCGGAGACATTCCTGCGCCATCCGACGAAACGCTGAAGGCGTACTTCGACGATCGCAAATCGACCTACCGGGCGCCGGAGTTCCGCGCGATGGACGTGGTCGCGCTCGAGCCGGAGACGCTCGCCAACCCCGCCGAGGTGAGCGATGCGGACGCCGAAGCCGCCTACGCCAAGGTCGCGGGCAAGGACCCGAAATACGGCGCGCCGGAGAAGCGCGATCTCGAGCAAATCCTGTTTCCCAATCAGGCCGACGCCGACGCGGCGGAAGCCAAGATCAAGGCCGGCGCGAGCTTCGACGACATCCTCAAGGATCGCAATCTGAAGCCGGAGGACGTTGAACTCGGTCAGACCGCCAAGGACGCCATTATCGACCCGGCCGAGGCCGAGTCGGTGTTCGCCCTGCCGGCCGGCGGGGTGAGCGGCGTTCTGACCAGCCAATTCGGCCCAGTGATCGTCCGGGTGAAGACCATCACGCCGGCGACGGTCAAGCCGTTCGCTGAAGTCGCCGACGAGATCAAGCGGCGGATCTCGGCCAGCCGCGCCGGCGACAAGATCCAGGCCCTGCATGACAAGATCGAGGACCTGCGCGTGTCCGGAAAGCCACTCCCCGAAGCCGCGAAGGAGGCGGGCCTGACGACCCAGTCCGTCGCCGCCATCGACGCGACAGGCAAGGACCCGAACGGCAAAGAGGTCCCGCTGCCCGACGGCCCCGATCTTCTCCGGGCGGCATTCGCCTCCGATGTCGGCCTGGACGAGGCGCCGCTGCAGACCAAGGACGGCGGCTTCGTCTGGTTGGCCGTGACCAAGGTCGAGCCGTCGCACGAGCGCACCTTCGAGGAGGCAAAGCCCGAGGTCGAGGCGCAGTGGCGGACCGAGCAGGTCGAGAAGGCGCTGGCCGCCAAGGCCGATGATCTCGTCAAGCAGTTGCGGACTGGCGCGAGCGCCGCCGATGTCGCCAAGAGCGTCGGCGCGACGGTCAAGTCGGTCGTCGACATCCATCGCGACGAGAAATCGAGTCTACCGGAGTCGGTGGTCGCGGCCATTTACCGTGAGCCTGCGGATGGAGTGGGATCGGCCGCCACGCCCGAGGGCCGGACGGTGTTCAAGATCACCGCGGACCAGACGCCGCCCGTCGACGCGATCGACCCTCGCGTCAAGTCGATGGCCCAGCAGCTCGACGGTGCGACCCGCGAGAGCCTGATCGACCAGTACATCGCCGGGCTGCGCCGGTCGCTCGGCGTCACCGTCAACCCGTCCGTGATGCAATCCGCCGAAGGCGGCTGACCTGATGACGATGATCCCAGACTACGAGGCCTTCGAACGCGCCTACCTGGCGGGCGCCGCGAGTGTCGCGGTGACGACGCTGGTCGCCGACCTCGAAACCCCGGTCTCGGCCTATCTCAAGCTGGCACGCGAGCGTGCCGGTAACATTTTCCTGCTGGAATCGGTCGAGGGCGGCGCCCAGCGCGGACGCTATTCGATGATCGGGCTCGATCCCGATCTCGTCTTCCGCTCGACCGGAGAGCGCGCCGAGATCAACCGGAAGGCGCTGCTCGAGCCCGACGCCTTTGTCCCCTTCCCAGGCGACCCGCTCGCGGCGCTGAGGGCGCTGCTCGACGAATCCCGCATCAAGCTGCCGCTGGGCCTGCCGCCGATGTCCGCCGGGGTGTTCGGCTATCTCGGCTACGACATGGTGCGCCGGATGGAGCGACTTCCGGCCGCCAAGCCCGACCCGATTGGCGTCCCGGACATGCTGCTCATCCGTCCGACCGTCATGGTCGTGTTCGACGCGGCGCGAGACGAGATGATCATCGTGACGCCGATCCGCCCCTCGGCCGGCGTGTCGGCCAAGGCGGCTCATGAGGCCGCTCAGGCGCGGCTCGAGGCGGTCGTCGCGGCCCTCGAAGCGCCGCTCGATCACGGCGCCGGCGAGGCCGACCCGCTCGCCACCGCGGGCGAAGCCGTCTCCAATACGACCGAGGCCGAGTACAAGGCGATGGTCGCCAAGGCGAAGGACTACATTGCCGCGGGCGACGCTTTCCAGATCGTGCTGTCGCAGCGCTTCACCAGCCGGTTCGATCTGCCTGCCTTCTCGCTCTATCGGGCGCTCCGGCGGGTCAATCCATCGCCGTACCTCTGCTATCTCGACTTCGGCGACTTCCAGATCGTCGTCTCGAGCCCCGAGATCCTGGTCAGGGTGCGTGAGGGCAAGGTCGTCATCCGGCCGATCGCCGGCACGCGCCCTCGGGGCAAGACGCCAAGCGAGGACGCCGCACTGGAGGCGGAGCTCATCGCCGATCCAAAGGAGCGCGCCGAGCACCTGATGCTGCTCGACCTCGGCCGCAACGACGTCGGCCGGGTCGCGAAGATCGGCACGGTCCAGGTGACCGACAGCTTCTTCATCGAGCGCTACAGCCATGTCATGCACATCGTCTCGAACGTCGAAGGCGAGATGAGGGACGATGCAGACGCAGTCGACGCCTTGGCGGCCGGCTTCCCCGCGGGCACCGTTTCGGGCGCGCCAAAAGTGCGTGCGATGGAGATCATCGACGAACTCGAAAGGGACAAGCGCGGCATCTATGCCGGCTGCATCGGCTATTTCGGGGCCGGCGGCGAGATGGACACCTGCATCGTCCTGCGCGCTTCCGTGGTGAAGGATGGCCTCATGCACGTCCAGGCGGGCGCGGGCATCGTCTACGACTCCTCGCCCGAAGCCGAGCAGGTCGAGTGCGTCAACAAGGCGCGCGCGCTGTTTCGCGCGGCCGAGGAGGCGGTGCGATTCGCGGCCCGGGGAAAGCGCGGGCAGTAGCCTCGCCCCCGGTCGTTCGCAGGGCCTTGCGCGGACCTCAATTTGGAATCGACTTTTCGAGCACTCACCGGCCTTGAGGCGGTGGGAAGCGCCCTCGGCCAAGCCGACTTCGGATTGAAGGCGATGTCGCCGAGCGTGGTCGGCGCGGCGCCGCGTCACACGGGCGTAGGCTTCTTGCGCCTCGGCACGGTTCGGCGGCCGCTCCGGACCCGATGGGCAGGCGATTGCGCAAATAAAAGGACAAACGGGGACGAGACCTATAAGAGCAGATATCCGCTTCCCGAATCGTAAAGATGCCGTTGACAGTTTCCCCACCGTCTCCTCCGTCAGAGCCCGCGGCCGACCGACGGTCGGCGCTGGCCATGGACATGGACGCCTTTATTCCGGCGGCCCTGACCAATCTTGCGCAGAAGATCACGGCGACCGCGTCGGCGACCTACCGTCCGCGGTTCGGCGTCGGCATCACCGACTGGCGGATTATCGCCCTGCTCGCCGGCGAGCCCTGGATCGCCCCGGTTCGGATCTGCGAGGCGACCGGACTCGACAAGGCCGCCGTCAGCCGCAGCCTGCGCGACCTCGCGGAGGCAGGCCTCGTCGAAGTGCGTAGCGACGAGCCCAACCGGCGCCGCCTGCCGGTCGCGTTGACGGAGAAAGGCCTCGCCGTGCACGACCGAATCGTCGTCGTGGCGCTGGCGCGGCAGGAGCGGTTGCTCAAGGGTTTCTCGCCGGAAGAGCGGGCGCAGCTCAAAGACTTCATCGCCCGTATGTGGCGCGAGGTGGAGACCTTGAAGGCGAAGGACTGACCCGCTGTAGCCGCGCTTCCTGGCCGTCGGTAGACGGGCGTTCTCAACGGGCGCCCTGGGGAGCTGCCGACGCGGTCAACGACCGGATCTCCAAAGGGCGATTCGACGGCACGGCAATCGGGTCTAATTCACTTGCCGCGCCGTCCCTTCCCAGAAGGGCTTGCGAAGCTCCCGCTTGAGAATCTTCCCCGCGCCCGACAGCGGCAGCGGGTCGTCCTGGATCTTGACGCTGCGCGGGCACTTGTAATGCGCGATCCGCGCGCGGCAGAAGTCGATGATGTCCGCCTCGCTGACGATAACGCCGGGCTTGCGCATCACCACGGCATGCACCGCCTCGCCCCACCGCTCGTCGGGAATTCCGATGACCGCGCATTGCGCGACCGCCGGATGCTGCGCGACGCAATTCTCCACCTCGGCCGAATAGACGTTCTCGCCGCCGGTGACGATCATGTCCTTGATCCGGTCGACAATGTAAACGTAGGCGTCCTCGTCCATATAGCCGGCGTCGCCCGTGTGCATCCAGCCGTCGACGATCGCCCTCTTCGTCTCCTCCGGCCGCTCCCAATAGCCCATCATGACGATGTCGCCGCGTGCGACGATCTCGCCGACCTCGCGTGGCGGCAGCGGGGCGCCGTACGGATCGACGATCCGCACTTCGACCATCGCGGCTGGACGGCCGCCCGACCGGTGGCGTCCCTTCGCCCGGCCTTCGCCGATGTGATCCTTCCATGGAAGGACCGTCGCCACGGGCGACAGCTCCGTCATGCCGTAGGCCTGGAAGAACTCGACATGCGGCAGCGCCTTGATCGCGCGGTCGAGCACCGCCTCGGAGATCGGCGACGCGCCGTAGGTCACGCGCTTGAGCGACGAGAGGTCGAACTGATCGAGGCCCGGCTGGTCGACGAACATCTGAATCATCGTCGGCACGAGGACGATATTGCTGACGCGGAACCGTTCGATCGCGCGGGCGACGCCATCAGGTGAAAACGCCCGGATGATCGCATTCGAGCCGCAGAGCAGGAGCGCGAGATACATCCCGCTGGCGTTCGCCAGATGGAACATCGGCGCGACATGCAGATAGCAGCGGAAGACCTCCTCCGTGCTGAATGAGAGCGCGTTGCGCGCACTTGCCAGCAGGTTGCGGTGGCTCAGCATCACGCCCTTGGAGCGCCCGGTCGTGCCGCCGGTGTAGAAAATACCAGCGAGATCGGCCTCCGAGGCTTCGACGTCAGGGATCGGCGCCGCAGCGGCGAGGACTTCCTCGTAGTCGTGGGCGTCCTTGGGCCGCGCATCGGGCGCGTCGTCGGCGTAGAGGAGCGCGAAAGTCGAGAGCTGGTCAGCCATCGCCTCGCCCATCTTGGCGAAGGCCGCATCCACCACCAGAATTTTGGGCCGGCAGTCGGTGAGGCAGGCCTGATTCTCGCCGGCGCTCCAGCGGATGTTGAGCGGCGCGACGACCGCGCCAGCCCAGGCGGTCGCCAGATAGAGCTCGAGATAGCGGTCCTGGTTCAGCATCAGGATCGCGACCCGATCGCCCCGGCCGACGCCGAATTCCCTCAGCGCCCCGGCGAGGCGCGCCACGCGGTCGGCCGTCTCGATCCAGGTCAGGCTGCGATTCTCGAACTGGGTGGCGACGCCATTTCCGTTGAACAGAACAGCGCGATGAAGGCCGAAGGTCGTGCTCATGGCGATCCTCCCCGGCGGCGTCCCGCTCGTTCATTGACCGCGCCGCTTCCGGCGCGGCGCCATGCGATTTTTCCGTCGCCCTTGATCACAGGCTTCCACATTCGCGGAATTATTTCAACGTGGGCGGCGGGAGTTTTCGCGGAGCGAGGGGGACGTCCCGATTCAGACGTCCGCAAAACGATTATCGCCGGGGAGAAAAGACTTTGAGCCCGGTCACTCGATTGTCGCAGAGCGAGGCGCTGAGTATAGTCACGCGCGAAAGCGAAACAGCATGCCATCGCAAACAGCGTTGATCTGGGCGGGGGCGACCGGCGCGGCCGTTGCCGCAGTCGGAGCCGCCGGGCTCTATTGGACCCATCCGGACCTCCTGCGGCCGAACCCCGTACCTGCAACCGTGACCGAATCGGCTGAGCCGACGGCGGCGCCGGCGCCCGCGCCGGACAAGACCGCCGCGCTCGCGCCGACTCCGTCCGTCCCGACGCCGTCCCCTGTCATGCCGGCCTTCGACGTCGTCAGCGTCGAGCCGAGCGGGGACACCGTTGTCGCCGGGCGCGCCGCGCCGAACGTCAAGGTGGCCCTCGTCGACGCGGGACGAACGCTCGCCGAGACGATGACCGATGCTCAGGGGCAGTTCGTCATAATTCCGGCCCCGCTCCCGCCGGGCGATCATAGCCTCACGCTGTCGTCCGGAGCCGGCGGCCCGGCCGAGACATCGAAAGCGATCCCCGTCTCCGTCGCCCAGCCGCCCGTCAAGACCGCCGCCGCCGCGCAGGGGGCAGCGTCGGCCCCACCGACTTCCGCCGCCCCCCGCCCCGCGTCATCGCCCGTCGCGATTCGCTCGGTCGACGCCAGCGCGGACGGCGGATTGGTCGCCAGGGGCTCGGCCGACCCCAATGCAACCGTCCGGCTCTACATCAGCGGCGCCTATGTCGGCGACGCCCGGACCAAGGACGACGGACGCTGGTCGCTGACCATCGAGCACGGCATGACGCCAGGCGCCTACGAGGTCCGCGCCGATGAGATCGACCCGGGAAGCGCCAAGGTCGTCGCCCGCGCCGATGCGCCGGTCAGCATCCCGACCCTGGCTGCGCCGGAGAAGCCCCGCTCCCCTGCGGCGCCGACCGCACTGGCGTCGTCGGCCGATCTCGTGCTTGACGCCGTTCAGACCCATCACGTTGAGCGCGGCCACACGCTCTGGGGCATCAGCCAGAAGTTCTACGGCGACGGATCGCGCTATGGCATGATCTTCTCCGCCAACGCCGGCCAGATCCGCGACCCGAACCTGATCTATCCCGGACAGACCTTCTTCGTGCCAAAGGGCGAGTCGAAGCCGTGATTCCGGCTCGCCGGCTGAGCCTTCCTGGCTGACGGAGCGAGGCTCGTTCCATGCCGCACGCCCAAGCGAAGTTCGCAATCGCCGCCCTCGACAGCGCCCTGGCCCAGAGGATCGTCGACACGCACATCTGGGCGGTTGAGCAAGGTTTACGCGGCGCGGCCGCTGCCGAACTGTTCGACGGCTATTGCCAGCGGCTGGTCGTCCACGGGACGCCGCTGTGGCGGGCGCATTCCGCGATGGAGACTCTCCATCCTCAGTGGCACGGCTACGGCGCCACCTGGCGGCGCGACCTGAACGCCATCGCGCCGGAAAGCTACGCCCACGGCGAAGACGACGAAGCGATCTGGGTTCGGAGCCCGTTCTACGCCCTGATCGAGCGGGCGCGCGCGGGCGAGCCCAATCCGTCGATGCGCCGTCGCCTGTCCGCCGGACCGGAGGAGCGGGACTTCCCGGCGCTCAAGGAATTCTTCGCCGCCGGCGCGACCGACTACGCCGCCTGGCTCTTCGTCTACGGGGACCCGCTCGCGAGCGGACTGGGAATCGGCGACCGCTCGCAGGGGAGCGGCGTCGTCTTTTCGTTCGCGACAGACCGGGACGCGGGCTTCAGCGACGACGACGTCATGCTGATGCAAGCGACCCTGCCAGCGCTGTCGCTGGCGATGAAGGCGCACGCCGGCCACGTCATCGCTTCCGGGCTGCTTCGCACCTATCTCGGCTGGGACGCGGGCGGGCGCGTCCACGCCGGCGCGGTGACCCGCGGGTCGATGGAGCAGCTGCGCGCTGCGATCTGGTACGCCGACATCCGCGGCTTCACGGAATTGAGCGATTCCGCTCCGGGCCCCACGGTGATCGACCTGCTGAACGACGCCTTCGAGGCCATGGCCGCGCCGTTGCGGGAACGCGGCGGACAGGTGCTGAAGTTCGTCGGCGACGCGATGCTCGCGACCTTCGCGTTCGAGGAGGCGGAGCGCGCCGTCGCATGCGGCCGCGCGATAGACGCCGTCATCGAGGCGACCCGCAACCTCGAGGCGCTGAACCGCGTGCGCGCCGAAGCGGGCGCGCCGCTCGCGGAGGTCGATTTCGCTCTTCACGTCGGCGAAGTGATGTACGGCAACGTCGGCGCGGCCGACCGGCTCGACTTCACCGCCATCGGCCCTGCGATCAACGAGGTTGTCCGCATCGAGGCGCTCTGCCAGCCGCTCGGGCGATCGATCCTCGTGTCGCCGGAGTTCGCCGAAATCGCGCGCGAAAGCGGCCGGCGCCTCGAGCCGCTCGGCCTCCACGCGCTGCGCGGCGTGAAGGCGCCCAAGGCGCTGTTCGCGCTGGATGGGAACGCGCAGGGCTAGGGCCGACAACCGGCGACGGCGCGACAAAATGCAGGAACAGGGAAAATCGCTGGGGCGCGGGCGCCGTCCCGCGCCAAAATCTCGAAGCCTTTCATAACGATGCCGAATTGCAATCCGCCGGTTGCGGCTCCCGGGCAGGGAAAATCGGCCGCCGATAACAGGGAGGGCCTTTACAGGAGGGGAACAGGGAGTTTTCAGGCGGCGGGCGCCCGGTGGCGAATCCCACTGCGCTCAGGTTGCATCGTCCTCGCCGTCGCGGCGAGCGAGCGGCTTTGCGCACGGCAGAGCCGCGTCCGAAGGCTGGAGTCGACCCGGAACGGACGGTCGCAGAGCGTTTGTCGGCGCGGCATGGATGGCCGGCGCCGCAAGGCGCTGAAGCCCTCACCATTTCAACTCGTCAAAAAGGTCCCGCCGTTTGCAGTTTTCCATTTATAGCAGTGGAAACGGTGGCGCTTGCTTCAAACCGTTTTTTCTTGATGGCTCTCATTCATCGGGCGAACAGGGGAATAAAGCATGTATCACTGCACCCACCCGTGTGTCACCACACCCACCATATTCCACCATATTCCCGGAACTCCAACCACCGCCGGCCACGTGTAGCATGAGGCGTTCGGCGTTGCGCGTTCCATTGAGAACCGCGAGATAGGCGCATCTCGGCGACAGAAAACTCGCCGCAAATCGGCCCGCTTCGGGGAGCCGACATCCTCCAAACGCATCCGTGACGCAACGCGACCATTCGACTTGCAATCGACCGCCGGCGGTGACAACTTTGTCTTTGCCGAGGCTCGGATATCGAGAATCTCGGTTATTCTGGCTCGGCGAGGCGCTGGCCGGCAGCTTTTCCATTCAGCCAGATGCTCTCCAGCGAGTGTCGGGTCAATAAACAGCCGCGCGGCTGAACAAATTGGGAGGATGCAGAGTGGGAAATCCCATTTCGGCTACGCTTGCGCGAGCCAAGCGAGGCGGCAGCGTTTTCGTGAGCCTGGTTATTGCGTTGGGCGCAGTTTCGTCGATCGCCATGACGGCGCGCGCAGGCGAGGTCGCTAATGTCGACGACGCGCGTATCGTCAGCAACGGCAAGACCGGCAAGGAATGGCTGAGCAACGGGCTCGACTATAGCGCTAACCGGTTCAGTCCTCTCGATCAGGTCACGACAGCCAACGTCGGCAAGCTGGGCCTCGTTTGGTCCTATCCGCTCAACTCGGTGCGCGGCGTCGAGGCGACGCCGATCGTCGTCGACGGGACCATGTACGTTACGGCGCCCTGGGGCATCGTCCATGCGATCAACGCCAGAACCGGCGAGAAACTCTGGACCTACGACCCGAAGTCCCCGCGCGAGGAAGGCTACAAGCTCTGCTGCGATATCGTGAATCGCGGCGTCGCGGTCTACAAGGGCAAGGTGTACGTCGGTTCGCCCGACTCCCACTTGAGCGCGCTCGACGCGGCGAGCGGAAAGGTGCTCTGGAAGGTCGATACGAGCCCCGACCGCGCGCGTCCCTACACGCTCACGGGCGCGCCGATCGTCATCAAGGGCAAGGTTTTTGTCGGCGGGGGCGGCGGCGAATATGGCGTTCGCGGCGTCGTCAGCGCATTCGATGCGGAGAGCGGCCAGCTCGCCTGGCGCTGGTACACAATTCCCGGCGATCCCTCGAAGCCACCCGAAAACGAGGCGATGGCCAAGGCCGCCCAAACCTGGGACGACAAGTTCAAATATTGGGAAAACGGCGGCGGCGGCCCGGTCTGGAACACTTTCTCCGCCGATCCCGAACTGAATCTCGTCTATTTCGGCACCGGCAATGCGGGCCCTTGGGCCTCCTCGATCCGCAATCCATCGGGCAAGGACAATCTCTACACCGCGTCCATCGTCGCGCTGGATATCGATACGGGCCAATACGCTTGGCACTATCAGGCAACCCCGGCCGACACCTGGGATTATGACGCCGACCAGGACCTGATCCTCACCGATCTCACGATCGACGGCCAGAAGCGAGCGGTGCTGCTGCATGCGGACAAGAACGGCTTCTTCTACGTGCTCGACCGCAAGACCGGCCAGTTTCTTTCGGCGAAGAACTTCGTCGACGTGAACTGGGCGAGCGGCTTCACGCCCGAGGGCAGGCCGATCGAAATCGCCGGCGCGCGCGGGGTGGACAAGCCGATCGAACCCGTTCCGGGCCCGTTCGGCGCGCATAACTGGCAGTCGATGTCGTTCAGCCCGAAGACGGGCCTCGCCTATATCCCGGCGCAAAACGTGCCGATCATGTTGGTCGACGACAAGACCTGGACCGGGCAAGGCAGCAATTTGCCCGGCCAGCCGATGAGCGGGATCGGCTGGAACCTCGCCGAGGCCGTCGTCGGCACGCCGCCGAAAGGCAAGCCCTTCGGCCGCCTCATCGCCTGGGATCCGGTGCAACAGAAGGCGGCCTGGACGGCGGACTACGTCTCGCCGTGGAACGGCGGCACGCTCGCGACCGCGGGCGGCCTCGTTTTCCAAGGCACGGCGGACGGCCGGATTGTCGCTTATGACGCGGCCAGCGGCGCGAAGCTCTGGGACGCGGCGCTCGGCAACGGCGTCGTCGCGGCGCCGATGACCTACGAGATCGACGGTAAGCAATACGTCTCGATCGCGGTCGGCTGGGGCGGCGTCTTCGGCGAGTCGCATCGCGCCACCGACCACGAGTCGGCCGGCATCGTCTATACGTTCGCGATCGGCGGGGACGCCAAATATCCGGAAGTCGCGCGCTACAAGCTCGGCCCGCTGGTCCAGGGAGTGAAATACGATCCGAAGGACGCGCCGGCGGGCGCCGCGCTGTACTTCAGCAATTGCCTGTTCTGCCACGGTGTGCCCGGCGTGGACAAAGGCGGCAACATTCCGAATCTCGCCTATGTCGACGCCGAAACGATCGAAAATCTCCAAAACGCTGTTGTCGAAAAACACTTCGCCGACCGCGGCATGCCCGACTTCGACGGCAAGCTGAAGCCGGAGGACCTAGAAAAGATCAAGGCCTTCATTCAGGGAACCGCGGACGCGATCCGTCCGAAGTAAGCGCGGTTAGGCGCTGTACCGAGCCGCGGCGCTAGGCGCGGCTCGCCATTTTCGCTAGGCCTTCTTCGGCTCGCCCCGCAGCACGGCGAAAGGCGTGGCCTCTGTTTCCGGTTCGGCCGGCGGCTCGAACTCGGCGCCGGGCTTGCGCGGATAGGGGTCGAGGCCGAGGGCGAAAAACTCCGCCGCGAGCGCGCCAAGGTCAATCTTGCCGTCGACGATCGGATCGGGCTCGTCGTCGTCGGCCATGGAGACGGTCTCCAGCGGCTCCGCAGGCCGCCGCCTGTCGTTCTCGTCGTGGCTCGGAGCGAAGCGGACGTCAATCTCCTCCTCGACCGCCGCCGGGAACGGCTCGAGCGTGACCACGCAAGTCTGGGTCAGCTCGCCCTGCACCATTCCGATGACCCGTGCGCCGCCCTTGGCTGCCCGCTTCACCATGAGAGTCGCGCTGAGCCGCTGGATCGACGGAAGCTTGAGGAAAGCGGCCAACGCCTCGCGCTCGGACGGATTGGCCTCGATCGTAAGGGTCTCGCCGTCCTTGGGCAGCGTGTCGACTCGGATCATGCGGCTGAATGGCTCCTGCATGTCAACCTCCGGCGAGCGGGCCGTCCGGGAAGCGGAAGCGGCCTGTGGCGAAATCCTCGAGCGGCGTTTCGGCCAGCGACGCGTCGACGGAAACGACGTAGTCGGCGAGCGCGACCGCCTTGGGCGCGCCGTCCGGCGCGCCGTAGACGTTACGGGCAAGCGCCGCCACAAGGTCCCCCCGCGAACCCGAATCGAGCGCGGCAGCGTAGGCCGCATTGCGTCCGTAGAAAGCCTGCTTCATCGCCTTCAGGCGCTTCGACACGGAAATGTCGCTGAGCGCCTGCTCACGCAGCGTGTCGTCGAGGTGCAGGAAATGCGCGTTGACCAGGTCCTGGGCGATGTGGTCGCCAAGGCCGCCGAGCGCGACGAGCCGGCGCAGCACCAGCCCGACATGCAGCGTCAGCAGCTCGAATCGCCCGTCGACCCGGTCCGGCGCCTCCAGGGTCCGATAAAGCGCAGGTCTTCGGGCGGCGGCCACGATCTCGCCGCGAAGCTGCTCGATGAGGGCGAGGCTCGCGCGCCGCGCGCGCCATCGGGCGAAGATCATTACACGGGCCTTGCGCGACGCCTTGAAGGCAATTCCGGCGTCGCCTTGCATTTGCTCGGTCGCTTGGGTTAGGCATCCGCGGTCGCGCTGGCAAGATGAAAAAAGGGTGCGACGGGTACGGAGACTATTTATGGGCGAAAAGCCGAAAGCCTGTGATTGGGCCGCTCGGATTATGCTGGTGGCCGGCGCGCT
This sequence comes from Roseiarcus sp., assembly GCF_052145395.1. Taxonomy (NCBI): domain Bacteria; kingdom Pseudomonadati; phylum Pseudomonadota; class Alphaproteobacteria; order Hyphomicrobiales; family Roseiarcaceae; genus Roseiarcus; species Roseiarcus sp. Next base: position 8,981 of record NZ_JBKQOT010000827.1, on the reverse strand, counting down.
GACGCTTGGCTCGGCGCTCGGCGGCTGCGTCGGTTATGACGGCGACTTCGACCGCGGCTATCAGGTCGACGAGGAGACGGTGTCGCAGATCAAGGTCGGGGGGACGACCAAGCCGCAGGCGCTGGCCCTGCTCGGCACGCCCTCGACGACGTCCACCGTCGGCGGCGACGCCTGGTACTACATCGGGCAGAAGATGCACCGGGCGCTCGCCTTCATGCCGACACAGATGACCGACCAGCACGTGCTCGCCGTCTATTTCGACAAGAGCGGCAAGGTTGAGCGGGTCGCCAACTACGGCATGCAGGACGGCAAGGTGTTCGACTACGTGTCGCGCACTACCCCGACCGGCGGCACGGAGCCCGACTTTCTGCGCAACATGAGGGGCGGGCTGTTCAAGTTCAGCTGAGCGCTCCGCTCAGACCGAATTGGAGCATCAGCGGCGCGTGGTCCGAGACCTCGTCGCGCAGCACGCGGAAGGCGAACACGTCCACGCCGGGGCTCGTAGTCGGCGAAGCGCTCCGGCCGCGCGTAGAGGCTGGTGCGGGTCGAGACGACGCCGAACTCGGCGACGAGGTTTTTGAGGCCCGCATCTTCCAGCATTCTGAGGCTCTGCGTATCCGGGGCGAGGTTGAAATCGCCGCATAGCACGAACGGCTCGCGGCGGCCGCCCAGGAAATCGAGGATGCGGCGCGACTGGGCGAGGCGGTCGTCGCTGTCGCCCTTGCCCCGCCCGTTCCACAACCCGTGGAAATTCATCACGCTGACCCGGCCCTGAGGGGTCTCGATGGTGACGAACTGCACGTTGCGGGCATGATGGCCGATGTCGCCTTCGGGGACGTAGCCGCGCTCGCGATGGACGAAGACGTCGCCGGAGTCGACGACGTCGAGTCTCTTGGCGACCAGCATCATCAGTCCGTAGTCATCGAGATGGTGTGGGTGGAAGAAGACACGGTGTCGGTCGAGCAGCGCGCTGATCTCCTGCTTGCCCTTGACCATGATCGCGTCCTGGTCGAGCGGATGGCCGCCGGCGACGGCGCCGTCGAGCCCGTGGTAGCGCGCCGACCAGACCTCCTGGAGGCAGAGGACATCGGCGTCGCGATGGGCGTTCAGGAAGCCGAGGAGTTTTTCACGGCCGGCAAGGCCGCCCCAGGTGTTGAGACAGATGAGCTTCATCCACCTACGCGCGCTAAACCACGCCTCTCCAGCTCCGCGAGTAATCCGAGATAGAGGCGCTGCTCGACCGTCCCGGAAGCGGATGCGTCATAGTAGCGCTGGACCAATTCGATAAACTGCCCGAACGAACAATGCCCGATTGCGAGCAGATTCGAATTCTCCAACAACTCGGGAGCCCGCGAAGTCTCAATTTTTTGTACCGTATGCTTTTTTGCCCCTCCTGCGACCAGCGCCTTCGCCGCTTGGGATCGCGCCTCTGCAATGGACTTCGCCGCTGTCCCGAACAATTGCTGGTCTGAGGCGTCAAGAATAACATCCCACGTCTACGACCGGGCCTTCGCTCGCGTATGAGCGCGTGAAGAAAGGCGTATTTTTGCAACTGTTCAATCGATGAATAGGAGTTAAGCTTTGTTTCGATGGTCAGGAACGTATGATCGTTGTCGAAAGCGAAATCTGGTTGAGTTATAGAATCGAATACCTCCTGCCGCTCAAACTCCCTGCCAAGATAAGCGACGTCGCCCATCGGCTCGATTCCCACGTGGCGCTTGACTAATTCTCCTATGAGGGATGCCGGCGCCATCGAGAAGAAAAACGCGAGGATGTGATTGAGCGGAACTTCGATTCGGCGGAGGCGCTCGACTGTATCGTAGGGACTCGGCCGCCCCTTGGACGCGCGCCCCGGGTCGCTAAGATGATCCAACTCGTCGGGCGCCCAGGCTTAGTGCGTCACCGCGTCATAATAGTCCTCAGGCCATAATCTCGCCATAGTAGGTAACTTCCTTTTTCTGTAAATTATCCAGGATTCACTTGGAGTTTCGACGGACAAGCTCGCGGATCGACTCGGGATTGCGCAAAGTCACGTGACTACCCTTTTGTCGCTGAGACTGAAATCCGGCGCGTTGCAGAACGCGAACGACGTCCTTGGCGCTGACGCTCGGAAGCCGCTCCGACATCGCATCAAGCCGCCACGTCGGTCCGCACGATGATCCCGCCGTGGGCCCGGCGCTCATTTTGGCTTCGGGGATCGGGTCCCCGTTGGCGATCAAGGTGTCGATATAGACCGCCAGCGCCTCTTCTGCGTTTCGAACCGCCGCTTCGTAGGTATCGCCCCAAGTCTGACAACCGGACAAGGTCGGAAAATACGCAAGATAGCCGTCGTCCTCAGGGTGCGCTTCGATCGTTAGCGGGTATGTTTGAAACGCGGGCATGCTTGCATGCTTACACATTCGGAACGCGCGCCAAACTTGTCGGCCGGGCAGGTCCGATCCGTTATGACGACGCTATGAAAATGCGAAAGGGGCGGAGCCAAGGCCCCGCCCCTTCCGCATGCGTTTGCCTCAGCCTCAGTGCGCCAGGATGGCGAGCAGGAGCAGGGCGACGATGTTGGTGATCTTGATCGCCGGGTTGACGGCGGGACCGGCGGTGTCCTTGTAGGGGTCGCCGACGGTGTCGCCGGTGACGGACGCCTTGTGGGCGTCCGAGCCCTTGAAGTGCTTGACGCCGTCCTTGTCGGTGAAGCCGTCCTCGAAGCTCTTCTTGGCGTTGTCCCAGGCGCCGCCGCCCGAGGTCATCGAGATCGCGACGAACAGGCCGTTGACGATCACGCCGAGCAGCGAAGCGCCGAGCGCGGCGAAGGCCGCGGCCTTCGAGCCCGAGATCCAAAGCGCGGCGAAATAGACCACGAAGGGCGCGAGCACCGGCAGCAGCGAGGGAATGATCATTTCCCGGATCGCCGCCTTGGTCAGCATGTCGACGGCGCGGCCGTAGTCCGGACGCTGCGTCCTCTGCATGATGCCCGGCATTTCCTTGAACTGGCGGCGCACCTCGACGACCACCGATCCCGCCGCGCGGCCGACCGCCGTCATCGCGATTCCGGCGAAGAGGTAGGGGATCAGCCCGCCGAAGATCAGTCCCGCAACGACATAGGGGTTGGAGAGGTTGAAATCGACAACGCCGATGTCCTTGAAATACGGCGAGCCGATTTCGGTGAAGTGCCGGATGTCGTTGGTGTAGGCCGCAAACAGAACCAGCGCGCCCAGGCCCGCGGAGCCGATCGCATAGCCCTTGGTGATCGCCTTGGTCGTGTTGCCGACCGCATCGAGTGCGTCGGTCGACTGGCGGACTTCCTTCGGCAGGCCCGCCATCTCGGCGATGCCGCCTGCGTTGTCGGTGACCGGGCCGAACGCGTCGAGTGCGACGATCATGCCAGCAAGGCCGAGCATGGTGGTGACCGCGATCGCCGTGCCGAACAGGCCCGCAAGCTGATAGGTGGACACGATGCCCGCCACGATCACCAGCGCCGGAAGCGCCGTCGATTCGAGCGACACGGCGAGACCCTGGATCACGTTGGTGCCGTGGCCGGTGACGGACGCCTGGGCGATCGAGACAACCGGGCGCTTGCCCGTGCCGGTGTAGTACTCGGTGATCACCACGATGAGGCCGGTGACGGCGAGGCCGATCAGGCCGCAGACGAACAGGTTCGCCCCAACGACCGACTTGCCGGCGACCGTGCCGATCTCGCCCCAGCCGACCACATAGGTCGTCGCGAGCGCAAGGCCGAGGATCGACAGCACGCCGGTGGCGATGAGGCCCTTGTAGAGCGCGCCCATAATCGAGTTGTTGGCGCCGAGCTTGACGAAGAACGTGCCGATGATTGACGTCACGATGCAGGCTGCGCAGATTGCCAGCGGATACATCATGCTCGACCAGAGCGCGTTCGTGCCTTCGAAGAAGATCGAGGCAAGGACCATCGTGGCGACGACCGTCACCGCATAGGTCTCGAACAGGTCCGCGGCCATGCCGGCGCAGTCGCCGACGTTGTCGCCGACGTTGTCGGCGATGGTCGCCGGGTTGCGCGGATCGTCCTCGGGAATGCCGGCTTCGACCTTGCCGACGAGGTCGGCGCCGACGTCGGCGCCCTTAGTGAAGATGCCGCCGCCGAGACGGGCGAAGATCGAGATCAGCGAGGCGCCGAAGCCGAGCGCGACCAGCGCGTCGATGACCGTGCGGTCCGCCACGCCGTAGCCGAGCACCCCCGTCAGGAAACCGAAGTAGCCGGAGACTCCGAGCAGCGCGAGACCGGCGACCAGCATGCCGGTGACCGCGCCGGAGCGGAAGGCGATGTCGAGGCCGCCGGCAAGCGACTTCGTCGCCGCCTGCGCGGTGCGGACGTTGGCGCGCACCGAGACGTTCATGCCGATGAAGCCGGCCGCGCCCGACAGGAGCGCGCCGATGGCGAAGCCGATGGCCACGGTCCATGAGAGCAGCAGGCCGAGCGCGATGAAGACGACGACGCCAACGCCGGCGATAGTCGTATATTGCCGGCGCAGATAGGCCTGCGCGCCTTCGGCGACCGCGCCGGATATCTCCTGCATTCGCGGGGAGCCGGCGTCCGCCGACATGATGCTGCTGATCGTATACGCGCCGTATACGATGGACAGCAGTCCGCAGACTATGATGATCCCTAACAGCATGGCGTATAGCCCCCTGACATTTGGCGAGCGGTCCTGCGCGCGGCTTGTTGTGGGCGCCTCATGACAGAAACTGCGCCCTGCCGCAACGCAGCACGCCGTCTTTTGAGGCGATCATTCGACAAAAGTAGCGGGCGCCAAACGTCGCACCCTGCCAATTCATCGAAAAATCCGCGCGGCGCGAGCAGAATCAACCGGCAGCGTTCTGGCGCCTCCAAGTCCTGTCGCCGATCCGCAGCGACTCGAGCTGCAAGCCGCCTTTGCGCTCGAAAAGATCGTCGCGGAGTGCGACCTCGCCATCGGCCTGCCCGATCCCCAGAATGGCGTAGGCGGCCGAAAGCATGCGCGCGGCCGACCCGGTGTACCACGACCACCCTCCCCGGCCGCCGTGCCCCCAGCCGTCGTAGATGTCGGCCGGCTGCTGGATCGGGACGAGGCCATAGACAGCGATGCGCTCCGGGTCCGTCTTCTTCAGCGGCGAGATTTTCTCGAAGATCTCGAACGCGCGGGCGAAAAGCTGGGCGGCCGCATCGGTCTCGCCCCGAGCGCGGGCGTTGGCCGCGAGCCGGACAAAACCATCGACGATCCAGGACGCGCCGTGGCTGTATTGTCCGCCGTTCTCCCGCACGCCGGGCGGATAATCCGCAATCCGGCCCGGATAAGGACGCGAGTGTTCGTAAAATGGCGTCTCGAGCAGCAGCACGCGGTCGGCCCGCTCGATGCCTCTCAGGCCGCCCTCCAGCGCCGCAAGCGCGCGGCCATCGTCGCAGGCGCCGGAATAGGCCGCCCAGCCGGTCGTCATCGCGTTGGGCTGGTCCAGAACCTGGCCGTCGTCGGCGAAGTCGAGCACGTAGTGGTCGCCCCGCCAGCCGACGTCGAGGGCCGCGCGCTGCGCCGCAAGCGCATCGGCGCAGACCGCCGCGAAGGCCTCGTCGCCCTTGGCGCGCGCAAGCGGAATGAAGCCGTCGAGCACGTTGGCGAAGAAGAAGCCCATCCAGACGCTGGCGCCAATCTCTTGGCGGCCGAGCGCGTCGATGCCATCGTTCCAGTCGCCCGCCCTGAGCAGCGGCAGCCCGTTTTCGGCCAGATGATCGAGCGTGAAGGCGATGGTGAGCCGCGCGTGCTCGTAGACGGTGGCGGTCTCGCGCGAGGCGCGCGGGATGACGATCCAGGTCTCCTGGTTGTCCGGCACGGCCTCGCCTTCGAGAAAAGAAGTGACTTCGTCGAGGACGCTCGCGTCGCCCGTCTCGCGCACGTAGCGGGCCAGCACATAGGGCAGCCAGAGGTGGGGATCGCTCGCCTTAGTGCGCTGTCCGAGGCCCGTGCCGCCGTTGGGCGCGCGATGCCACCATTTCAGCACATCCCCCTCGAGGAACTGCTGACTGGCGTGAAGAACGATCTGCGCTCGCGTCAGCCGCGGCTCGAGGAGGGCGAGCGGCAGCACGTCCTGAAGCTGGTCGCGGAAGCCGGTCGCCCCGCCGCGCTGGTTCGGCCCGACCCGGCCCCACAGCCGCGAGGCGTAGAGCTGATAGGGCAGCCAGGTGTTGACGAGCCGGTCGAAGTCCGGGCGGTTGGTGCGCACTTCCACCTTGCCGAGCCGCGCGGCCCAGGACGCGCGGGTCGCGGCGAGATCGGCCTCCGCCTCCGGGATTGAAACGCGCCGGGCCGCCGCCAGCGCTTCGGCGCGGCTTTTCGCCTGACCGAAAACGACGACGATTTTCGCCTCCCCGCCCGGCGGCAGCGACAGTTCGCCGGAAAAGGCGGCGACTCTCCGCCCGTCGTCGCTTGCCCCACTGTCCGGGGCGCCCGTCTCGACCATCGCCGGCGTACGGATGTCCCGCCCCGGGCCGCCGAAAAAGCGCGTCCGCACCGTCTCGGTCGCGGAAGCGGCGAGGCTCGTCGCGGCGAAGGCTAAGCCGCGCTCGAAGTCGTTGTTGCGGTTCTGGAAAAGAAGCGTCGCGCCGACCATCTCGTCGCGGATCTTGCCGACGCTCTCGTTCGGGCTTTCCTCGAGCGCCAGGTCGAAGAACGGGACGATGCGCAGGCGTTTGGGCCGGTCGCCGACGTTGCGCAAGGTCAGAACGCGCACGTCGCAAGGGCGATCGGGCGGCACGAACACCACGGTCTCCATCGTCAGGCCGCCGCGCGCCTTGAAAAAGGTCGCGACGCCCGGCTCGTAGGTGACCTGGTGCTTCGCGTCTTCGCGCTGAAAGGGGGAAAAACCGGGCGAATCGGTTTCCTCGCACTCGAGGTCGCGGACGTAGAGCACCTGCCCGGGCTGAACGACAGTCGCGCTGCCGAAGCGGAACGCGGTGAGGCCGTTCTGGCGAGCGTTGGCGAAGGCGGAAAATACCTCGCCGTCGTTCGACGTCATGGTCGACATCCCGAGCTCGTTCGCCATCACGTGGGCCCACGGGCGCGGCGTGCGGTGCGTCAGGCTTAGCCGCTTGCCGTCCTCCGAGAGCGCGAACGGCCAACGGCTCGGCAGAGCGTGCGTCGGTTCGACGGCGCGCGTTTCGTAGATCAGCGTTTGCAGGTCTGGCTCCGGCATCGGCGCCAGGTCGACGCGGCGGGCGATCAGTTCCGCCGCCCAGACGGCGTTGTCGGAGCGGCCCATGATGAATTCGGCCTCGGCCGCGCCGTTTGCGTCGAGCGACATCAAGACGGTGAAGCTCGCGGCTGGATCGAAGGTCCAGAGCTTGCCCTCGTCGTCGAGCTTCCGCCAGCGCCAGGGCTCGCAGCCGGTGGGGTTGGCCAGCGACCCCTCCCCGAGGAAGCGGGTGCGCGAATCCTCGTAGCCGACGAGCTCCGCGCCCGCGCCGGGTTTGACGGCGAAGAACGCCGTCTCGCCGCGATCTGCACGCGCCGAGCGCAACAGCCGGTTGCGGGCGAGAATCGCGTTCAGCGCGCGCACGAAGATCGTCTCGACATGCATTCCCGCGAAGTCGAGGTCGCGCGCGTAGGCCTCCGTCTCGTGCCCGGCGACCTCGCAGAAGCTGGTGAGCTGGAGGCGCCGGGACTTGCCGGACCGGTCGGTCAGCCGAATCTTCCAGCTCAGAACGGCCGCTTGGCCGCCATCCGGCGCGATCTCCATCCGCGCCTCGATCCCGTTCAGCGCATGATGGATCACGAGGCGTTGGAAGCCCGCCTCCTCGATCCGATATTCGCCGGCGCGGCGGGCGGGCTGGAAGCCGATCGACCACGGCGCCTCGCCATCCTCCGACACATAGAAGAAATGGCCGCGCGCCTGGAGCGGCTCGAGCGGACGGCGGATCAGGTCGATGCCGCCGCCGCCGCGTTCGGCGCCCATGACGAAGGCCGCCCCCCGGCCGTCGCGAAAGACCTCGACCCCGACCGCGCCGTTGTTGAACACATAGGATGGCGGATTGCGGGCAAGCTCGCGCGGCGCGCCGGCGAGCCAGGGGGCGGGCGGTCCGGACTTGCGGCGCTCGCGTGCAACGATGGCGACGGAGCCGGCGGCGAAGAGCGCGATCACCGCGGCATAGGCAAGTCCGAGCGTGCGGATCGGCTCGGGCATCGGGCTGCCGTCGCGCGCAAGCTTCTCAGCGCCCGTCCAGGCGAAGTCCCATTCGGACCCGCGCGGAATGTAGAACGGGATCAGCAGGGGCGCCCAAGTGCCGAACCGCCGGATTCCATCCGGGATCGCGCGGGTGCGACTGTTGTGCCCGACGAACCGCGCCGCCGCCTCATCCGCCCGGTCGCCGCCGAGGAACGAGAGGTTGACGAGACTCGCCACCCTCAGCCCCATGTGGTCGAACCAGATCAAAATGCGCAGCCAGTCGTAGGCGAGAAGACCCAGGAACAGGATGAGACTGAACCGCCGGAACGTCTCGGGCGTCTCACTCCCATCGACCCCGATGACGACCGCCGAGCGAACCGCCCCGTCCTGGTTGTACCAGCTCGGATCGGGCGCTTGGCGGAGGAACGAGTTGATGATCGGCGCCATCCACAGGCCCCAGCGCAACACGCGCACCCCCTGCTCGACCAGTCCCTCGACGCCTTTCGGGCTGACGAGGCCCTTGATCGGGCGGAGGCTGCGCTGAAGAAGCGCGTCGAGCAGCACATAGTTGATCGAGAACAGCGGCGCCGCGAGCGACCAGTTGAGGACGCCCGCGACGGACTCCGCCCAGAACAGCCTCACGCCGCCTGCGACCTCCCCGAGATTCACCGCGCCATACTTGTTGAAGATCGGATAGGTGGTGAAGTCTCCGAGTCGCCGGCCGCTGACGCGATAGTTGACGTCGGCGTAGGCCCAGAACTTGGCGATCACGACCTGAAGCTGGGCGGAATCGAAATACCAGCCGAGCGCGCCGGCGA
>NZ_JBKQOT010000826.1:0-7697 GCF_052145395.1 Roseiarcus sp. | reverse complement strand
GATCGCCGCGGTCACGTGCAGCCACCGGATGAGCGCCGAACCCCATTCCCACGCATAGGCTTCCAAAGCCCCCATTCCCCATCTCCGCGCCGCCGCAAGTCCTTCGTGCCGCCACGATAACGGCGGCGTCACGGTTTGGGTAGCAGGGGACCGCGGCGCGCCGTCGCCTTGCGGTAATGCGAGCTTAACCCTATCAGGGGCCTTGATGGATCGAACAAACAGACGGCGGGAGATGGCGACCGCCAGCCCAAGTTTCGGCCCATTTGAAGGGCAGACCCCGCCCCGATTCCCGCTTCCGACGCCGGCGTTCGCGCCGCCCGCAGTCAAGAAGGTCTTGTTACGCCCATGAATCCTGCAGATGCAGCCGCTGCGGCCGCGACGTCGGACGTCGGTATTTTGTCGATGTTCTGGTCGGCCCACATCGTCGTCAAGGCGGTGATGCTTGGCCTCTTCCTCGCCTCGCTCTGGTGCTGGACGATCATTTTCGACAAGGCGCGCCTGTTCCGCAAGTTCCGCAACGAGATGGAGAATTTCGAGCAGGTGTTCTGGTCGGGCCGGTCGCTCGAGGAGCTCTACGCCTCGCTGTCGAGCCAGAACAATACGGGCGCCGCGGCCTTGTTCGTAGCCGCCATGCGCGAATGGAAGCGCTCGTTCCAGCAGGCGGCGGGATCGTTCCGCGGCCTGCACGCCCGCATCGACAAGGTGCTCGACGTCTCGATCGCGCGCGAGGTGGAGCGGCTCGAATCGAACCTGCTCGTGCTGGCCACCGTCGCCTCGGCGGGTCCGTTCATCGGCCTGTTCGGGACCGTGTTCGGCATCATGAACTCGTTCCAGTCGATCGCGGCGTCGAAAAACACTTCGCTTGCGGTCGTGGCGCCGGGCATCGCCGAGGCGCTGCTTGCAACCGCGCTCGGCCTTTTCGCCGCCATCCCGGCGCTGATCGCCTACAACAAGTTCCAGGGCGACGTGGCCAAGGCGCAGGCGCGTCTCGAAAGCTTCGCCGACGAATTCTCCTCGATCCTCTCCCGGCAGATCGATCACCATCTGTCGACCGAGCGGGCGAACGCGGCCTAGAGGGAACGTTCCGATGGGCATGGCGGTGGGCGGCGGCCAGAAGAGCAGCCGGGGACGGCGGGGCGTTCCGCGGTACGGCGCAATGGCCGACATCAACATGACGCCGTTCATCGACGTGATGCTTGTGCTCCTGATCATTTTCATGGTCGCGGCGCCGCTGCTGACGACGGGCGTGTCGGTCGACCTGCCGCAGACGAGCGCCGCGGCGCTCAACGTGGAGAAGAAGCCGGTCGCGATTTCGCTCAACGAGCAGGGCCAGCTCTATTTGATGGACCAGCCGATCGCCGACGCGGATCTCGTGCCCAAACTTCAGGAGGCGTCGCAAAACGACACGGAGCAGCGGATCTATGTGCGCGCCTCCAAAGTCACGCCCTACGGGCGGGTGGCGCAGATCATGGCGTCGGTCACCCAGGCAGGGTTCAAGAAGGTGGCCCTGGTCACCGAGCCGATGGGTCAGTAGCCGGGAGCGGCGTTGGACGAGCGGCGGTCATATTGGGCTTGGGCGGTCTCAAGCGCGCTCCATGGCGCCCTCTTGTTGCTCCTGATCCTCGGGTTTGCTTCGGCGCCGAAGTTCGAGGAGGGCCAGGAAGCGATTCCGGTGGAGACCGTCTCCGAGACGCAGCTCAACCAGATCATGAATGGCGAGAAGGACGCCAAGCCCGCTCCTGAGCCGCCGCCTGCGCCGAGGACCGAACCGACGCCGCCGTCTCCTCCGCAGCCGCCGCCAGAGCTGCGCAAGGCCGAGGAGCCCGCGCCGCCGCCGAAGCCGGAGCCGACGCCGCCGCCGAAACCCGAGCCGACGCCGCCGCCCAAACCCGAGCCAGCGCCGCCGCCCAAACCCCAGCCGGCGCCGCCGCCGAAACAGGCCGACATGCCGAGACCGCCCGAGCGCCCGAAGGAGCCCGCGCCCGAGAAGCCGAAGCCGGACGAGATCGCCAAGGTCGTCGAGCATGACAAGGCCGAGGCGCAGCCGACGCACGCCTACGATCCGAATGCGATCGCCAAGCTGATCGCTGCGAAACCGGCGCCCGCGTCGGGCTCGGGGAGCGCGTCAAACGCGCCGGCCGCGACCCCTCAGGGCCTGCCGCACCACAATGCGCCGCGGATGTCGGTGTCGATGGCTTCGGCGCTCGACGCCTGGCTCACCGAAAGCTACCTGAACTGCTGGACGCCTCCGCCGGCCATGCCGGACGGCGACGTTTACGTTGCGGAAATCAAGGTCGTCTTCAATCCCGACGGGTCGTTGTCGGCGCGTCCAGTCCTCCTGAACCCGCCGAACGACCCGGCTTGGAAGGCGCATGCCGAAAGCGCGATGCGCGCCGTGCGGAAATGCGACCCGCTCCACGTCCCGCCTGAATACGCGCCCTTCTTCGAGGAATGGAAAATCGAAACCATCCACTTCGATCCGCGCGACACCCAGGGCTGACCGCCCTCTTCACGCTTTAAGCGAGACCCGCAGATGACCACACGATCGATCCCTGCCCTTCCCCTGACGCTTGTCGTCCTCCTCGCGCTCGGCGCCGCCGGGTGCGACCTTTGGCCGTCGTCGAACGACACCGTCGCCAAGAACGCCGCCAAGGACGCGGCCAAGCCGGCGCCGACCTTGGCGTCTCTTCAGCCCGCGCCCGCCGCTCATGAGCCCGCGCCGCCCGCGCAAGCTCCGGCTCCGCCGCCGCCTCCGCAGCGCATGACGAACGCGCAGGAAGCGGATTTCGAATCCTGGATCGTCAGGACCTATCTCGGATGCTGGAAGCCGGCGGCGCAGCCTGCCGACTCTGACCCCTATTTCGCCCGCGTCAGACTGGCGTTCAAGCCGGACGGATCGCTCGCGAAGGCGCCGAAGCTCGTCAATCCACCGTCGGACCCGGCGCTGAAGTCCCTGGCGAAAAGCGTGATGCAGGCTGTGCAGTCCTGCAACCCTCTCCCCGTGCCGGCCCAATATCGCCCCTTTTATGAGCAATGGAAAACCAAGACCATCCAATTCAGTCCGCAGGTCGCCGCCCGATAAGGCCGGCGCCGCGCTGCCTGTCCTGTCAATACGAGTTTGTCTGATGTCGCTTGTGTCATTTGTTGTTCGCTTGTCCGCGCTCGTGGCCCTGGCGCTCACGCCCTTCGCCGCTGCGACGTCTCCGGCGAACGCCGATACGGGCGACATCTATGTTCACGCTGGCCAGAACTTCAAGCCGGTGAGCATCGCGGTGACCCCCTTCACCGGAGACGACGGGGCGGACAAGATCGGCAGCGTCGTCGCCAACGACTTCGGGCGCTCCATCTTCCTCTTGCCGGTCAACCCGTCGAGCTTCCCGGAGACGATCTCGAACCCGGACGCGCGCCCGAACGTCGATGCGTGGAAGGCCATCAACGCGCAATTCGTGCTGACCGGCCGCGTGCTGCGTCCCGACAATGACCATGTCACAGCCCAGTTCCGCCTGTGGGACACGGCGACCGGCGAGCAGGTGGCCGGCGAGCAATACACTTCGGAAGCGACCAACGCGCGACGAGTCGCGCATATGATTGCCGACACGGTCTTCTCGCGAGTCACCGGCGAAAAGGGCTTCTTCGATTCCCGCGTCGTGTTCGTCGACGAGAGCGGTCCGAAGGAGAAGCGCCGCAAGCGGCTCGCGGTGATGGACATGGACGGCGCGAACGTCAAATACCTCGGCGGCGGGGAAACGCTCGTGGTCACGCCGCGCTTCTCGCCCTCCGCGCAGCAGGTCGCCTACATGTCGTTCGGATCGGCCGACCCGAGGGTGACCCTTCTCAACCTCGAGACCGGCCAGCGCGAGGCGGTCGGCAACTTCCCCGGCATGACCTTCGCCCCGCGCTTCTCGCCCGACGGGCAAGAGATCATCATGTCGCTTTCGGACGGCGCGAACACCAATCTCTACACGATGGACCTGCGCTCGCGGGCGACGACGCGCCTCACCGACACGTCCGCCATCGACACCTCGCCGTCCTATTCGCCGGACGGGTCTGAGATCGTGTTCGAATCCGACCGGGGCGGCTCGCAGCAGATCTATGTGATGGCTGCTACCGGCGGACCGGCCAAGCGCATCTCTTTCGGCGAGGGCCATTACTCGACGCCGGTCTGGTCGCCACGGGGCGACCTCATCGCCTTCACCCGGATCAAGAACGGTTCGTTCGGCATCGGGGTCATGAAGCCGGACGGCTCGGGCGAGCGCATTCTGGTCGAGGGCTTCCACAACGAGGGCCCGACCTTCGCGCCGAACGGGCTCTACGTGCTTTTCTTCCGCGATTCCGGCGGGACCGGCGGCCCCAAGATCTATATGACCGACATTTTCGGCCACGGCGAGTTTTTGGTGCCGACGCCAAGTTACGCCAGCGATCCCTCCTGGGGACCGCTGATGCATTGAGGGAGGCAGAGCGTCGCGGCGACGCGTAGACGGAGATCAGCGAGCATGGCGCGCCGGCCAACGCCGGCGCCGCTCTTCTGAAGCCGTTACGGCGTCCCGCACGGGTTCAAGCGCGTCGTCGCGGCCATCGCTTGGGCGCCGCTGTTCATCGCCTCGCCGCCGCCCGTGTTGATCACCTCGACAACGTCCCGCGTCGACGGCTGAACGATGACGATCTCGTCGTTCACGACGACATAGTCGTAGTCCCGGTACTCCGGAACGAGATCGATGATCGTCACCGGCAGCGGCATCAGATCGACGCCGCCGGGCAGCCGCGCGCCGACGTTGACGTTGACGTTGACGTTCTGCGGAGTCGCGTTGGCCATCAAAGTGTCGGCGATCCGCGCCGCCTTGTCGTTCGTCAGATGAGCGTTGCCTTCGGCATGGACGTTCTTCGGGTCCACATGGGTTTCGCGCCGCGCGTTCTGGATCTCGCCCTGCCGATTGCTCTGCATTTCGGTTTGGCCTGTCTGGGCCTGGCCGGCTTGATTGGCGGGTTGCCGTTCGGCCGCGGTCTTGCCTTTTTCCTCCGCCGAGCTCTCGTTTCCGGTTGCCTGGCCGGTACGCTCACCCTCGCTCTTCTCGCGGCTCGTCTCGGCCTGGCCAGTGCGGTTGGCCTGTCCCTGGGTCGCGGCTGCGCCATTCTCGTGACTGTTCTGATGATCGTTCTGCACCCCCTGCGTGTTGGTCCGGCTTTCCTCGCCGGTGCGCTTCTCACCGTTCAACTTTTCCGTCTGCGCCTGATTGGCGCGCTCCTCGGTGGGGCGCTGGGAGCCCTGCGCGGACTTGCCCTCTTCGCCAGCAGCGTTTCGCGGCTGCTCTCCCATCTTCTCCTGGCCTTTCATGTCCTGGCCCGAGTGCTCACTGCGCTGGCGCTCCTCGCCGGGCGACTGCGCCTGCGCGCTCTGCCCGCGCTCCATCGCGCCATTCTGCGACGGCTCGCCCCGATGATTCTGAGGCCGCTCCATCTGCTGTCCCGCTGGCGCCTGATCCTGTCGTGGCTGCTCTTGGGCGGCGGCGAACCCCGCGGCCGCCACTGTCGTCAGGCCCGCGGCCGCCGCCGCGCCGATCCATGTCCTTCTCATGACGTCTCCCTGGAAATGCCGTTGCGAGGCCCTTCCTCGCAAGCCGTGGGGAAACTCCGGCCCGACATGAAGGTTCCAGATGGCCGATGGAATGGGCCTCCGACTGAGCAGTCTCCGCGCTCGGCCAGTGTCGATGTTCGCTCATTTGCGGCACAAGCCGCTCCGTCCTGACCCTTTCGGACAAGACTTCTTCAAACCAAGCCGCTTGAGCCGGGAGTCGGGCCGACTTCAGCTCCCGCGGAACTTTAGTTCGTTGATGGCGTTTGAAGACCTCCACCATGGAGGAGGAGCACTATGAACACGAAAACGAAACTGGCCGCCTTGGCGTTCTCCGGGCTTGCGGCGCTCGGGCTGTCGTCGCTCAGCGCCCAGGCGCGGATCGTATGCAACGAAGACGGCGCTTGCTGGCACGTCCACGAAGACTACGACTTCCCGCCCGGCGTTCATGTTGAGATCCATCCTGACGACTGGCGCTGGAAGGAGGGCGAGCGTCACGCTTGGAAAGAGCATGAAGGCCGGGGCTACTGGCATGGAGGCGAGTGGCAACCCTTCTGAGCAAAGGCAATTCTGAGGCAGGGTTCCACACGGTCGGGCGTATCTCTCTCCGGCCGCGTCGAGCGCGATCAGGAGATCGAGGTCGGCGTCCGGCATGAGGCGCCGAGGCGCAATCAAGCAGACCCGGCGTTGAACACAAAGACTCCTTCGCCCCGCGCGCCTACCGCTTGGGCGGCGAAGCGAATACATCTCCGACGTCCGGCTCGACCCGGACGTCGGATCCTGCAAAGGGAGAGTCTCGATGCCGCCTGCGGAAGACAACAAGCGCCTCCTCATCGTCGGCGCGTCGCGCGGCCTGGGCTATGCGATGGCCGAGGAGTTCTTGAGGCTTGGCTGGCGCGTCGTCGGAACGGTCCGCGCCGGCCCCCGAACCAAGCTCCACGATCTCGCTGACTCATCGGACGGGCGGATCGAGATCGAGACCGTCGACATCAACGCCCCGGACCAGGTTTCGGCGTTGCGCGCCGCCCTCGCAGGCCGCACATTCGACATGCTGTTCATCAACGCGGGCGTCACCAACAATCCGCAAGAAACGATCGCCGAGGTGACGACCGAGGAATTCGCGCGGGTGATGACAACGAACAGCCTGAGTCCGATGCGGGCGGTGGAGGCGCTCCAGGATCTCGTGCCGCCGACTGGCCTGATCGGCGTCATGTCGTCGGGCCAGGGCAGCGTCGCCAACAACACGGTCGGGATGCGGGAGGTCTATCGCGCCAGCAAGGCGGCGCTCAACATGTTCATGCGCAGCTTCGCGGCGCGCCACGCCGACGACCCGCGCGCGTTCGTCTTGATGGCCCCCGGCTGGGTGAAGACCGACATGGGCGGTCCAGAGGCCCGGCTCACGATCGAGGAGAGCGTGCCAAGCCTGGTGCGGACGCTGCTGGCCGCGCAGGGCCAGCCCGGGCTGCGGTATCTCGACTATCTCGGCCGCCCCGTCCCGTGGTGAGCGCCAGATGGATAGGGTGAGCGTAACCCTATCCAACGGGACGGCGGAAGCCCGACCTATCGCCGAAACATTCTGCGGCCCGCTGCGCCGGGCTAGCACATATTTGCCAAGAAATTTTGTGGGTTGCTCGGGTTCGGGGTCAGACTGTATGGGTTGACGACGCAGGCGTTGTAACCGCTCTCGAAGGGGCTGTAGCCGTGAAGGCCGCCGTTCCATGATCCGCCCGAGTGAAAACCGCCCCCGGCGAATCCCCGGCCGGTAAACATCCCGCCACCGCCGAAATGACCGCCGCCCCCAAGGCCGCCGCCGGGCGCGGCAAGCGTGGGCGAAGCGCCGAGGGAAAGAATCACGGCGACCGCCGCAAAGGAAGCAGTCAAGGCCTGCAAGGTTGACTTTCGCATGGTCGGTTCCTTTTCGAACAAACGAATGATGATAACGTCACGAAAGAAATGGCGCCTGCCGTCCATTTCGATAGAGAGACAAATTGGTCGATTGCGTTATGCTTAGGTATAAGCAGGCGGCGGCGACAAACCCAAGGCTACACTCGGGTGCACATATTTTACGGTGTTGAGTCTGGTCTATATTAAACTTAGCGGCATCTGTAAATTATAGGCCGGCTTCCTG
>NZ_JBKQOT010000825.1:0-4203 GCF_052145395.1 Roseiarcus sp. | reverse complement strand
TACTGGTTGCCGGAGATGACCAGCGCCAGCCCGCGCGCGATCTGCAGGCCGGCGAGCGTGACGATGAACGGCTCGAGCCGGAACCGGTTCGAGATGAGGCCCTGGGCGCCGCCGAACGCCGACCCGCACAGAACGACGAACAGGACGGTCGGGATGAGCCCGTAGCCGCCGCTGGTCATGATTGTCGCGGTCAGAACGCTGCACAGGCTCAGGAGGGCGCCGACCGAAAGGTCGATGCCGGCGGTGATGATGACGAAAGTCATGCCGACCGCGATGATGCCTGTCTCCGACACGGCGCGAACGATGTTGGCCATGTTGTCGGGCGCCAGGAACAAAATGTGGCCGTGCCGGCGCGGCGAGAAGATGATCCCGCCGATGGCCACCAGCACGAGTCCGATGACGCTCTGAAAACGCACGACAATGGCGAAGACGTCGATCCGGCGTCCGGTCGGGGACGGCGCAGCCGAAGCGGCGCGCATGGGCGCTGCGTCATTCATGGGCGTTGCCCTCGCTCTTTTCCGCCGCCGCCAGCACCGCGTGTTCGTCGGCGCCGCCGTCGAATTCGGCGACCGTGCGTCCCTTGCGCAAGACGACGACCCGGTCGCACAGGCCGATGAGCTCCGGCATTTCGCTCGAGGCGATGAGGACGCCGAGCCCGCGGTCGGCGAGCGCGCGGATGCGGGCGTAGATCTCGCCCTTGGCGCCGACGTCGACGCCGCGCGTCGGCTCGTCGAGCAGCAGGAGGCGCGGTTGCCCAAGGACCTCCTTGGCGAGGACGACCTTCTGCTGGTTGCCGCCCGACAGCGCGCCGACGATGACTTGCGGCAGAGGCGGGCGCACGTCGAAGGTCTTGATCGCTTCGCTCGCCAGCGCCGCCTCGCGGGCGGGCGACATGAGAAAGAAGGGCGACACGCGCTTCAGCACGGTCAGGGCCAGATTGCGTCCGACGCTGTCGCGTAGCATCAGCCCGCTACCGCGCCGGTCGTCGGTGACGAGCCCGAGGCCGTCGCCGCGCGACGCGCGGATCGAGGCGAGGCGAGCGGGCCGGCCCTCGACTTCGACGACGCCCGACCAGGCGCCGGGGCCGGCCGCGCCGTAAAGGGCGGTCAGAAGCTCGGTTCGTCCCGCGCCCATGATGCCGGCGAGGCCGACGATCTCGCCGGACCGCACGCGAAGCGAAACGTCGTCCGGCGCCTGCCAGCCGGCGCGCGCGCGCTTCGGCGAAAAGCGCGCGCGCTCGAGGCGCAGAACGGTCCTGCCGAAGCGCGCGCCGCGCTTCGGATAGAGCTCGGCCAGCGGCCGCCCGACCAGCAGCCGCACAAGTTCGGATTGCGGCGCAGCGGCTGGCCCCGTTCCCGCGACGCGGCCGTCGCGGAGCACCGTGACCCGGTCGGCGACGCGCGGCACCTCTTCGAGCCGGTGCGAAATATAGACGATGCCGACGCCGCGGGCGGCGATGTCGCGCATGACGCGGAACAGGCGATCGACCTCCGCGGCGGTGAGCGCGGCGGTCGGTTCGTCCATGATCAAGATGCGCGAAGCGTAGGTCAGCGCCTTGGCGATCGCGACCATCTGCCGCCGGCCGACCGAGAGTTCGCCGACCGGCTGATCGACGTCGATGTCGGCCCCGACAACCGCGAGACGCTCGCGCGCCGCGCGACGCATCGCGCCGCGGTCGAGCACCCCCGCGCGCGTGATCTCCCGGCCGAGGAAGAGGTTTGCGGTCACGTCGAGGCCGGGGACGAGGTCGAGTTCCTGGAAGATGGTGGCGACGCCGGCCGTCTGTGCGGCGCGCGGGTCGGCGAAGCGGGTCGTCGCGCCCTCGATCCGCATGTCGCCCTCGTCCGGCTCGACGACGCCGGAAAGGACGTTCATCAGGGTCGATTTTCCGGCGCCGTTCTCGCCGAGCAGCGCGTGAATCTCGCCGGGCAGGAGATCGAAGTCGACGCCGCGTAAGGCCTGGACGCCGCCGTAGCGTTTGACGATTCCGCGCATCGTCAGGAGGGGCTCGGCGTTCACGGCCGCCTCAGCTCATGCTGGTCAGCGCGAGCCTTGCACACCGGCGGCCCCGGAGGCGGGCGGCCGGATCGGGACTGCGGCGCGCTCAGAATCGAGCCGGCGGAAGACGCGCCGGTCTTCAGCGCTGGTTCGGCCCTCGCTGCCACGGCGCCTCCCGTTTGCTCGATCCTTGCGGATTCTCTCGGCGCGCCCCCAAGCCTCTAGCATGCCAGCGTAGCACGAAGCTTGGCTCGCGCAACCCGCGCCTGCGCCCGAATCCGCCGCTAATTCGGCAGCGCCCATCCTTTCGGCGCCTCATGCATCAGCGCGTGCTGATGGCCGTCCGGGTCGGTGAAGAGGGACATCCAGAGATCATGGTCGTCCATCCGCGCGATCAGCCGCCATTGCGACGAGAATCGAACGCCGCGCCCTTCGAGTTCGGCGACCGCGACGGTGATGTCGGGGCGGCGATAATAAGGGACGCCGATTCCGCAAACGTTCCCATCGTGCGCTTTCTCCAGCATCGGCCGCACGCCCGCGCAATCGAAGAAGGTCAAGTCGCTGAACCGGAAGAGTTTGCGCAGGCGGAGGACGTCTCGGTAGAACGCTTCGGACCGCTCGACGTCGGAAACGGCGAAGGCGATCTGGCCAATTTGAGCAAGATTGAGGAACATGGAGCCCGCCGCAGCATTCGCACGGTTCGCCGATCGACTCTAACATGGATCAAATTCCCGCGCGCTGTCGCGTTGATGTAGCCATTGTCTAGGAGGCCACGAATGCGCACGATCACCCTCGAGGAGCATTTTGCGACGCCGACATACATGGACGGCCCCGGCCGGAATCTGAAGGGGCGCGCCGAGCGCACTGGCGGGCGCCTGGGCAACCTCGTTGCGGACCTTCTCGACCTTGGAGACGGTCGCGTGGCGGCGATGGACGCGGCCGGCGTCACCATGCAGGCGCTGTCGCTGACCTCGCCCGGCGTCGAGCAGCTCTCGGGCGAGGAGGCGAAGAGTGTCGCGCGCGAGACCAACGCGGCGATCGGCGAAGCGGTCCGGCGCCATCCCGACCGGTTCTTCGGCCTCGCCTCCGTGCCGCTTCTTGATCCCCGGCGGCGATCGCCGAACTCGAGCGGGCGATCGCGCAAGACGGCTGCAAGGGCATCGTGATCAACGGCCATTGCGGCGGGCGTTATCTGGACGATCGGGCGTTCTGGCCCGTGCTCGCGCGCGCAGAGGCGCTGAAGCTGCCGATCTATCTCCACCCCACGCAATCGCCGAAGCCGGTCGTCGACGCCTGGTACCGCGGCCTCAAACCCGCGGTGGCCGAAATGATGGCGAACGGCGGCTGGGGCTGGCACATCGAGACGGCGCTGCATGTCCTCAGGATGGTCCTCGGCGGCGTGTTTGACGCACACCCCGAATTGCAGATCGTCATCGGCCATATGGGCGAGACGCTGCCGTTCATGATCGAGCGGGTCGATTCGATGCCGCCGTCCGTGACCGGGCTCAAAAAACCCGTCAGCGCCTATCTGCGCGAGAACGTGCATTACACATTCGCCGGATTCAACTTCCTGCCGACCTTTCTCCAGCTTCTCATGGAGGTGGGCGTCGACCGCATTATCTTCTCGGCCGACCATCCCTATCGCCCGATGGCGGAGGCGCGCGCCTTTCTGGACAGCCTGCCGGTCAGCCCGGCCGACCGGGACGCCATCGCGCACGGGAATGCGGAGCGTCTGTTCGGGGTTTAACGGCTGCTGTTTTTCTCACCACAAAGAGCACCAAGGTCCACTAAGGCGCTTCGTGTTCCTTCGTGTCCTTAGTGGTGAATTATGGGCTGTGGTCCAGCGCGCGGGGCTCGACGGCCGCAGCCCACGCCGCGGTAAAAGCCTCCGCTTTCGATTCGACCGCCTTCGCTGTCATGCCCGGCTTGCACAGCGCGCCGCCGATCCCGAAACCGTCGGCGCCGGCGAGGCGGTAGGGCGCGAGCTTTGTCGGTCGGGCCTAGCGCGCGCCTTTCAAGCCTGCAAAACCGACAGGTCTATCTAAGCCCAGCCTTGCGCGCGCAATCGGACCGTGATTTCTTTACAACGTAAACGCCAGGGGGCTGCAGTTATGAGCGACATATCCGACATGGCAATCCAGTTAATTCTCGGCGGCGCAGCACTTTTAGCCATGGCAAGTCTTAGCTCGACTTTGCCCATTTTTG
>NZ_JBKQOT010000824.1:0-8420 GCF_052145395.1 Roseiarcus sp. | reverse complement strand
GGTCAAGAAGGCGACCGATGAAGGCATTCCGGTCATCGCCTATGACCGCCTGATCGAGAGCCCGAACGAGCTCTACATCACGGTCGACCACGTCGGCGTCGGCCGCATGATGGGCAAGGCGATCGAGGCCGCCAAGCCCGCCGGCAACTACGCCTTCATCAAGGGCGACAAGGGCGACGCCAACGCGGACTTCTTGTTCTCGGGCATCACGGAAGTGCTGAAGCCCGCCATGGACGCCGGCAAGATTAAGGACGTCGGTCAAACCTACACCGACGGGTGGAAGCCGGACAACGCCCAGAAGGAAATGGAGCAAATCCTCACCAAGAACAACAACAAGGTCGACGCGGTCGTGGCCGAGAACGACGGCATGGCGGGCGGCGTCGTTGCGGCGCTCGCGGCGCAGGGCATGGCGGGCTCTGTTCCGGTGACGGGCCAGGACGGCGATCACGCGGCGATCAACCGCGTCGCGCTCGGCACCCAGACCGTGTCGATCTGGAAAGACGCGCGCGACCTCGGCCATGTCTCCGCCGAGGCGGCCGTCGCCCTCGCCAAGGGCAAGAAGCGCGCCGAGATCGAAGGCGTGAAGCCGTTCACCGGCGGGCCGGGCCACGTGAAGGTCGACGGCATCCTCTTGACCCCGCTCGCAGTCACCCGCGACAACCTCAACGTGATTGTCGACAAGGGCTGGATCACCAAGGCCGAGGTCTGCGCCGGCGTGAAGCCCGGCACGGTCAAGTTCTGCGATTGAGTTGACCGTCCCCTCCGGGGGTGGAACATAACAAGGCCGCGCCGTTTCACTTGGCGGCGCGGCTTTCTCTCAAGGCGACGGCGACCGCTCCGCTCGCGGCGGTGCCGAACGAGAACCGAAAAAAAGGGGAGAGCCCATGACCTCCGCAGCGCCCGGCGCGACCAGCGCCGCACCCGACGAACCGGCCTTTCGCCGCCTTCTCCGAGCGACGGAGGTCGACACCCGGATGATCGGGATGATCGTCGCGCTGCTCCTGATCTGGTTCGGGTTCAACGTCTACACGCAGATCCAGAGCGGCGAGGGCCTGTTCCTGACCCCCCGCAACCTCTGGAACCTCAGCGTCCAGACGTCTTCCATCGCGATCATGGGGACCGGCATGGTGCTCGTCATCGTGATGCGCCACATCGACCTGTCCGTTGGCTCGATCATCGGATTCGTCTCGACCATCATCGGCGTCGCCCAGGTCCGTATTCTGCCGGCCTATCTCGGCCTCGACAATCCGTCGATCTGGATCCTCGCCATCCTCATCGCGCTCGTGGTCGGCGCCGCGATCGGGGCGCTGCATGGGTCGCTGGTCGCGTATCTCGGCATTCCCGCCTTCATTGTGACCCTCGGCGCGCAATTGTTCTGGCGCGGCGCGGCGTGGTGGGTGACGACTGGCCAGACGATCGCGCCGCTCGACGGACGCTTCTCGCTGTTGGGTGGCGGACCGCACGGGTCGATCGGCGCGACATGGAGCTGGGTGCTCGCCCTGCTCGCCTGCGTCGGCATCGTCGCCAGCCTCTATGCCGGGCGGCAGCGGCGCGCCCGCTTCCGCTTTCCGCAAAGGCCGATGTGGGCGGAATATCTCATTGCCGTCGTCGGCTGCCTGATCGTTCTCGGCGCGACCATGATCGTCAACGCCTATCCGTGGCCGGAGCGGGTCGCCGCGTCCTGGGCCGAGGCCAATCACATCACGGTTCCTGAAGGCGGCCTTTTCATTTCGACCGGCTGGGCGATCCAGGTGCTGATCGCTCTGGCGATCGGCTTCGCGATGACGTTCCTCGCGCGGCGCACCCGATTCGGCCGCTACGTCTATGCAATAGGCGGCAATCCGGAGGCCGCCGAGCTCGCCGGCATCAACACGAAGCGGATCACCGTCCTGGTCTTCGCGCTGATGGGCACGCTCGCTGCCATCGCGGCTTGCATCGATTCGGCGCGCCTTGACTCGGCGACCAACGTACTCGGCCAGCTCGACGAGCTCTACACGATCGCCGCGGCGGTGATCGGGGGTACCTCGCTCGCCGGCGGCGTGGGCACCATCTACGGCGCCCTGATCGGCGCGCTGGTCATTCAGTCGCTCCAATCGGGCATGATCCTGCTGGGCTTCGATTCGGCGTTCCAGCAGATGGTGGTCGGCGTGGTGCTGGTCGGCGCGGTCGGGCTCGACACCTTCTATCGCCGCAGAACTGCGAAGGGCTAAAACCATGGACGCTGAAGTCCGCACTCCGCTGGTCGAGATGAAGGACATCTCGATCGCCTTCGGCGGCGTCAAAGCTGTCGACCACGCCTACATCGATCTCTACCCCGGCGAGGTCGTCGGCCTGCTCGGCCACAACGGCGCCGGCAAGACGTGCCTGATCAAGATCCTCAGCGGCGCCTACAAGCGCGACTCCGGCCAGATCTTCATCAGCGGCCAGGAAGTCACAATCAACAATCCGCGCGACGCCAAGAACTACGGAATCGAGACGGTCTACCAGGCCCTCGCGCTCGCCGACAATGTCGATGCGGCGTCGAATCTCTATCTCGGCCGGGAGCTCCTCACCCGCTGGGGAACGCTCGACGATTCCTCGATGGAGGCCGAGGCGCGCAAGGTGATGGGGCGGCTCAATCCCAATTTCCGCCGCTTCAAGGAGCCGGTAATCGCGCTTTCGGGCGGCCAGCGCCAGTCGGTCGCCATCGCCCGCGCGATCCACTTCAACGCCAAGATCCTGATCATGGACGAGCCGACAGCGGCGCTGGGGCCGGCCGAGACGGCGCAGGTCGGCGAACTCGTCAAGCAGCTCAAGGCCGAGGGGATCGGCATCTTCCTCATCAGCCACGACATCCATGACGTGTTCGACCTCGCCGACCGCGTGACCGTGATGAAGAACGGACAGATTGTCGGCTCGGGCCGGGTGACGGACATGACCAAGGACGAGGTGCTCGGCATGATCATCCTCGGCAAGTGCCCGCCCGGCGCAATTCCAGGGCCGGGAGCGATGCAGGGCTGAAGGGACGTACTCTTCTCCCGCTCGCGGGGAGAAGGGGATCCGGTCAGAGGGCGAGGCGATAGCCGTAAACCGGCATTGCGCCCTGGACGAAGTCGAGGTCCGGAGCGCGCGCAAATCCTCGCGCCGCGTAGATGGCGCGGGCGGCCTTCATGGCCTCGGTCGAGTGGATGACGAGGCGACGCCGGCCGGCCGCCCTTGCCGCCTCGATGCAATGCTCAACCAGCGCTTTCGCGACGCCGCGCCCCCCCCCCGCCGCATCGACGCCGAGAAAGCGGAAGCCGGCGGCGTCCGTCTCTGCGGTCGCCGTTCCGCCCGAACCGTACTCGGCCATGTCGGCGTAGAACACGACCGCACCGGCGACTTGCTCGCCCTCGAGCGCGACAAAGAGTCGGACGCCTGGCTTTTCGGTCTGCCCGCCGATCTCAGCCAGCGATCTGAAATAGTCTGGCTGTGTTTCCGGCCTCGGGAAACCTTCGAGCCCGGAATAGACCGCCACCAACATCCGGCCGATGGCCTCGAACTCGTCGGGCCGCACGTCGCGGATGACGAGCGGCGCCTCGCCGCCCGCGAGCGCCATCGCCCGCGCGTCGAGCACGGCCTGGGCGAACTCATGCGGCCGTTCTTGGGGCAGATTGTGGCCCGTGTCCGCGAACACGCGGCGCTCGTGCGCCCCCAGGAATTTTTTGGCGTGATGCCCCGTGCCGAAATTCACCCCGTCTCGCGCGCCGTCGATGGTGATTGCAGGAACGCGGATCGGAGGCTGCGTCGCCAGACGCCGCTCGATGTCGGCGTAGGCTGGGTCGCCTTCGGCCAGACCGAATCGATGCCGGTACGAATGGATCACGACGTCGACGAAGTCGGGGCTGTAGAAGGCCTCGGCCGTCCGTTCGAAGGTCGCATCGTCGAACGGCCACGTCGGCGACCATTGCCGCCAGAGGAGGCGCGCGATCCCCCGCCGATCCTTCGTCAGGCCGATCCGCCCGCGCTCGCTGTGGAAATAGTACTGGTACCAGAGAGCCGCTTCCTCCGCCGGCGTGGCTGGCTCCATCGCGCGAGCGATATTCTGGACGTTGTAGGCATTGCCCGAGACGAGCGCGACGGCGCGCCCCGGCCATAGCGCCGAGACGACGCAGGCCGCGCGGCCGCCCCAGTCGTAGCCGACGAGGACGGCGCGCTCGATCCCGAGCGCGTCCATCAGCGCCAGAAGGTCGGCGCCGAGGGCCGCCTGCTCGCCCGAGCGCGGGTCCTCGGACGACAGGAACCGGGTCGGCCCGAAGCCGCGCAACCAGGGGACGATCACCCGCGCCCCCGCCTCGGCGAGGATCGGCGCGACCTCGGCGTAGGCGTGGACGTCATAGGGAAATCCGTGTCCCAGCACGCAAGGCCAGCCATCCGCCGGGCCATGCTCTTCATAGGCCGCCCGGAGCGCGCCGGCGCCGATCGATCTGAGGGTCATGCGGCGGCTCTATATCACGCGCGGCCGCGACCCGGTGAGGGGAAGCGCGTGACGGAAATGCGGAGAGCAAACCAGCGGATGGGTCTCCGCAAAGGCCCCGCCAATCAAAGACGCCGCTTGAGACGACGTGGACTTTGAGTTCGGACGCGCGCCAAGAAAATTGTTTACAGGCATTTCAACATAGGCTAACTATGTACACATACTGCTTTTGCGCAGGCTTCGGCGCTGGTCGGAAGCAGGGGTAGGCGCATTCAAATGGGGGTTCCCAATGTCGAGGTCGTTTTCTCGTTATCAGGTGATTCTGCTCGCGACCACGGTGCTCGCGGGCCCACTGGGCGTGGCAAACGCGAAAGTCGTACCCGTACCCACCTACAAGCTCGGTCTGCAGGAGGGCGCTGGTGCTGTTACCTTCGTCTCCGGCAGCAGTTCGCCGCTAAGCTGGGGTACGATCACGAAATCCAAGGCTTTCGGGGATTTTTCGAAGGTTTCAGCACAGGCCGCGTTTCCCACGACTTATCCCGGTCAATTGACCCTGACTGAGTATATTATGCAGTCAACAAAGACCAGCAAGATCTTGAATCTCTTCGAGGAGGCTTACAATCTCGTCTATACTGGTAATAACGTTGGTGTGATTCCGTCGTTCGTCGGTCCGAGTTCATTCGCTAGTGACCCCGTTACGGGCGACTCGGGGCTACCGGCCGGTTGGACGCTTACGGACAAGCTCTATTTTTCCAGCACCAATGCGAAGCTGGGAACGAGCGGCAACGCCACGTCGGGTTTAACGTATGAAGGGTCCGTGACGTTTGAGTCCAATGCAGACGGGAAGACGGGATCGTCACGGAAACGGGCGACACGCTCAAGACTCCGAAGCTGACCAGCGATCTTTACTCGGTGGTCTTGGAAACGTCGGTGAACGCGCCCACCATGACAGGGGCGACCATCGGTTCCACCTTTACCGCGAGCGTTGGCACTGTTCCGGAACCGTCGACTTGGGCTATGTTGGCGATCGGCTTCGCCGGCCTCGGGTTCGCCGGCTTCCGCAAGAGCCGCGCCCCCCGGGTTGTCGTCGACTGAGGGCAGGGCCTGACGGACGTTCGCGTGGACAGAGCCTCTTGAAAGCAACCCCCCGCCGGAAGGCGGGGGTTTTTTTTATTCCGTCGCCTGACGCCGCCGGGATGGCGTCGCGCGAACCCTCGCCATGCCGGCGCAAGCCGACGTAGCGGATGCCGGGGAAGCTGAACCCGAGCATAGCCAGGGCCTCCGGAAACGACGCCATGGTCCCGCGGCGCTAGAGCAGGATGAATTCAAGTCGATTCGTCTCCCGTCATTGCGAGCGAAGCGAAGAGCAATCCAGGGGATCGTACGGCGCTCTACCTTCCTGGATCGCTTCGTCGCTGCACTCCTCGCAATGACGGCGGTGGTCGAACCCATATTCATTTCGCTCTTGAGGCAGCGACGGTCCCTTTGGAGTTCAACGCCGAACCCAGATGTCCCCAACTTTCTCGTAGCTCCGCTTCACCGCCGCCCAGGCGATGCGGAAGGCCGCCTCCTCCTGACGGGGATCGTGGGCATGCGCCGCATAGGCGGCATTGAACGTCTCGCGAAAGATGTCCTGGGCATGCTCCGGCAGATGATCCCGGACCGAAGGCGGCAGATCGGCGTTGATCCGGTAAGGCATCTGCTTGTGCTCAGGCGATGATGTCGGGCGTCAGCTGGTCCTCCAGCAGGACGAGCTTATCGCGCAGCATCAGCTTCCGCTTCTTCAGCCGCTGCAACTGCAGCCGGTCGGCCTGGCCGGCTTCGCTGAGCGCCTCGATCGCGCCGTCGAGATCGCGATGCTCCTCCCGCAGCCGCTCGATCTGGGCGACAAGGGCGGCGCGTTCCTCCTCGGTCAGCTCCTTCTCCATCGTTCCACCACGCGACGACCGACTTGACGCGCAGGGCGCGTCTCGCTCCGACCGAGACTATGGGCGCGTGGACTGGCGGAGGCAAGGCTCTCCACGGCCGGGCGGCGGGTTTGACCTCCTGCCGCGGCGCCTCCGGTCGGCCTGACCTGACGATCATTCAGGCGCATGGGGGGTGGGCCGTGGATTTCCGTGGATTGCCGCCCTGCAAGGCCACGATTGTCTGGGCGCTGCGCCATTTTGCCGCTTGCGCGCTTCGTTCGTTGTGTCACACTTCCGTCGTTTTGGATCATACGGAGCAGTTCCATGTCGATCGACTCGCATCTCAACGAGCTGGTGCGCCGTCATCAGGCGATTGAAGAAGCGATCATGGCCGAAGAGAGTCATCCGGCGTTTGACGACATCAAGGTCCACGAACTGAAAGTAAAGAAGCTGCACCTCAAGGACGAGATCGAAAGGTTGAGGCATGAGGCGCAAATGGCCGCCGCGCACTAGGGCGGACCTGGCCTAAAGAGAAGGGGGCGGGAGGAGCGATTCACGGTCGGACGAGCGGGGGGCGGAACGCCATTCCTGCGAGACGATGGGGTCGGGCTCGCTCCCCCCTCTTGCGTCGGCGAGAGCGGAAAATTCTTTTCCTGAAAGCGTCTGCGCGAGCGCCCACACGGCTGCGCCGCGAACGATGGGCTCATTGTCGTCGAGCCTTTCCCGCGCCGCCGCGGCCAGCGCCGCATCTCTCGCGTTGCCGATAGCGACGAGGACGTTGCGCACGAAGCGCGCCCGTCCGATTCGCTTGATCGGGGAGCCGGAAAACCGGGAGCGAAAAGCGGAATCGTCGAGCCGCGCCAGTTCAGCGAGCGGCGGCGCGTTCAGATCCTCCCGGGCGGCGAGCTTCGCCTCGCGCCCGGCGGCGGCGAACTTGTTCCACGGACAGACGGCCAGGCAGTCGTCGCAGCCGTAGATGCGATTGCCGATCGCCGGCCTTAAGCTCCGGGGAATTGGCCCCTTCAGCTCGATCGTCAGGTAGGATATGCAGCGCCGGGCGTCGAGCCGGTAGGGCGCGGGAAAGGCCTTGGTCGGACACGCGTCGAGGCAGGCCCGGCAGGTTCCGCAATGGTCGGTCTCAGGCTTGTCCGGCGCGAAGTCGAGATCGGTCAGAATTGCGCCGAGGAACAGCCAGGAGCCGAACTCCCGCGACACGAGGTTGGTGTGCTTGCCCTGCCAGCCGATCCCGGCGCGAGCGGCAAGCGGCTTCTCCATCAGCGGCGCAGTGTCCACGAACACTTTTGCGCCGGCGTTAGCGGGTCGGGCCGCGGCGACGAGATGCGCAGCCAGCTCTTTCAGCTTTCCTTTGATGACGTCGTGATAATCGCGATTGCGGGCGTAGACCGAGATCGCGCCGCGGTCCTTGCGCTCGAGAGCCGAGAGCGGATTCTCCTTCGGCCCGTAGTTGAGCCCGAGCATGACGAGGCTTCTGGCCCCCACCATCAGAGCGCGCGGATCGGCCCGCCGCTCAAAAGTCTCCGCCATCCAGGCCATATCGCCATGGGCGCCGTCGGCGAGCCAAGCGGCGAGCGTTGCCTGCATCTCCGGGGCAGGATCGGCGGATGTGACGCGGCAGGCGTCGAAGCCAAGCGCGCGGGCCCTGGCTTTGAGGGAGGCGAGAATCGTCTGCGAGCGGATCGGTGCGGTCATGTGCGCGGCCGGCCGTGGGTACGCATTCTCCCCTTCTTGGGAGAGGCATCGTCGAGGCCCGGCGCAGGGCGAAGCATGCGACAGTCTTGCAAACGGATCAACGACTTTTGCGGTAGGACCGGGAATGCGGAAATACGGCGCCCCTGTCTGATCCGGGCTTCCATTCCCGGTGGAAAGCCGGCCGATCGCAGGGCAAAATCCTAAATCGTTAAGCGGCGAAGAGCTTTGTGCGGAACTCTGGGTCGATGCAGGCTCTGAGGCGCTTTCGGCGGATGGAGCCGCGGGTCTTGCCGGCGCTGAGGAGATTGTAGCCGGTGTGTTGGATGACGGCGAAGTTCAGCGGCGAGGCGTCTTTTCTGGTTCTGCAG
>NZ_JBKQOT010000823.1:0-6701 GCF_052145395.1 Roseiarcus sp. | reverse complement strand
TCGGTCAGTACCTATTCTACGACTGGAGATTTTACCCAGACGGTAAGCCCAGACCTAATTTTATCCTCAACGAGCCGAGGTATCATGGAGCGAAAATTCTGGTAACGCGTGCCAACTTTGGATGTGGACCGGCCCGCCAAAATCGGCCCGACCTCGCAGGCGGCGGCGAACAGCGCCGCGGTCTTGGCGCGAATGACGGCGAGATAGGCGTCCTCGGTCGTCTCGGTGTCCTTGGCGGCGGAAAGCTGCATGACCTCGCCCTCCGCAATCACGACGGCGGCGTTCGACAGGACGTCGAGGCAGGCCATCGATCCGACCTCGACCATCATCTTGAACGCCTGACCAAGGAGAAAGTCGCCGACGAGCACGCTCGCCTCGTTCCCCCACAACACCCGAGCGGCGGCCTTACCCCGCCGCATGTCGCTGTCGTCGACCACGTCGTCGTGAAGGAGCGTCGCGGTATGCATGAACTCGACCGCCGCCGCGAGCTTGATGTGTCCGGCGCCCTCGTAACCGCACAAAGCCGCGGTTGCGATCGTCAGGATCGGCCGCAGACGCTTTCCGCCGGACGAAATGAGATGGTTGGCGACCTCGGGGATCATCGCGACGTCCGACCCCGTGCGCGACAGAATCGTCTGGTTCACGCGCGACATGTCGTCTGCCACAAGCGCCGTGAGCGGCTCGATCAGGCGATCGACCGGCTTCTCCTCGAGCGGAATCACAACACCCACCAGACGCAATCCCTTGTCACAGGCAGCGGATCGACCATAAAGACGGGAAATCGGCGCGGCAAGTGCGCGCGGTCCGGGGTCCCCCTTTGGTCGAAATCCTGAGAACCAACGATCTCGTTCTCATCAGCGCCGTCGAATCGCTGCTCAAGGCGGCGGGGGTCGGCTTTTTCGTCTTCGATCAGCACATGGCGGCCGTCGAGGGATCGCTCGGCTTCCTGCCGCGCCGGATCCTTGTGGAAAAGGGCGAGGAGAAGCGGGCGCGGCGGCTGCTCGTCGACGCCGGACTCGCGGACGAACTGCGCAATGACTGAAACGCCGCCGCGGCTCGATAGCCCGGCGGACGGATTGTCGAGCGATCCCTGGCTCGGCGGACGGCTGACCCTCATGCAGCCCCGGCGCGGGCATCGCGTCGGCTCGGACGCCGCCCTGCTCGCCGCCGCGGCCGATCTTGCTGAAGGACGCCTCGTCGACGTCGGGGCCGGCGTCGGGGCGGTCGCCCTGTCGATCGTGAGCCGGCATGCGCGGGCAACCGCCGATTGCGTCGAGATCGATCCGGCGTTGGCCGGGATCGCGGCGGAGAACGCCGCGCGGAACGGGTTAGCCGAGCGATTTCGAGTCGTCGGCGCCGACATTTTCGACGCCAGCGCACGACGCGCAGCTGGACTTGCCGACGAAGCCGCCGACCTCGTCGTCACCAATCCGCCGTTCTTCGAGCCGGGCGCGGTGCGAGCGTCTCCGGACGCGGCCAAGGCGCGCGCGCATGTATTCTCCGGCGCTGGCGACGCGGCGCCGTTGGAAAGCTGGATCCGGGGCTGTCTCGCCCTCCTCCGGCCCGGCGGGCGGTTTGCGATGGTCCATCGCCCCGACGCGCTGCTTGCGATCCTCGCGGCGGCCGAGAACCGCCTCGGCGCCTTGGCGCTACTGCCGGTTCATCCCCGGGCGGGCGCCTCGGCGCACCGCCTGCTGGTCTCCGGCGTAAAGGGCTCGAAAGCGCCTTTGCGGATTGCGCCCGGGCTCGTCCTGCACGGCCCGGGCGGAAGGCTGACCGCGGAGGCGGACGCGATCCATCGCGGGGAGCGGCTCGTCGACTGGGGCGGGTAGGACTCAGGCGCCCGCCACGAGCGGGTCGCGGCCCATTTGAGGCGGATTTGTGCGCTGCTATGGTGGCGCCGCAATTTCACGAGGCGCCATGTCCGACGCGTTCCTACGCCACATCCGCGCGACCCTCGACCAGATCGAGGCCTCCGGGCTTTTGAAGCGCGAGCGCCTGATTGCGGGGCCGCAAGGAGGCCGCATCCGCGTCGCATCGGACAGGGGCGAGCGCACATTGCTCAACCTCTGCGCCAACAATTACCTCGGCCTCGCCAACCATCCCGACGTGATCGCCGCGGCGAAGGGAGCGATGGACGCATTTGGTTTTGGCATGGCCTCGGTGCGCTTCATCTGTGGGGCTCAGACTCTGCACCGCGAGCTCGAACTCGCCATCGCCAAGCATCTCAGCAAGGACGACGCGATTGTGTTCGCCGCCTGCTTCGACGCCAACGGCGGCGTGTTCGAGCCTCTGATGGGCGAAGAGGACGCGATCATCTCCGACAGCCTCAACCACGCCTCGATCATCGACGGGGTGCGGCTCGCCAAGGCCCGACGCTATCGCTTCGCCAATTCCGACATGAACGCGCTCGAGGATTGCCTCAAGCAGGCGGGAGCGGACGGCGCGCGCTTCAAGCTGATTGCGACCGACGGTGTCTTTTCCATGGACGGCTATGTGGCGAAGCTCCCGGAAATCTGCGCGCTCGCGGAGCGTTACGGCGCAATGGTTCTCGTCGACGACTGCCACGCGACGGGCCATCTCGGCGACAAGGGCCGCGGCACGCCGGCGCTGACGGGAGCGGGCGACAAGGTCGACATCGTCACCGGCACATTCGGCAAGACGCTCGGCGGCGGCATGGGCGGCTTCGTCGCGGCGGCGCAGCCGATCGTCGACCTCTTGCGCCAGCGCGCGCGGCCCTATCTCTTTTCCAATTCGCTCGCGCCGCCGGTCGCCGCCGGCGCGCTGAAGGCGCTGGAGATCGCGGCTCGCGCCGACGACCTCCGCGCGCGGCTCACGGACCATACGAAAAGGTTCCGCGCGGGCCTCGAGGCGGCCGGCCTCTCGACGCTGCCGGGGGTTACGCCGATCATTCCCGTGATGCTGGGCGAGGCGCGTCTGGCGCAGGATCTCGCCAGCGCGCTCGACGAGCGCGGCGTCTACGTCGCGGGCTTCTTCTTCCCGGTCGTGCCGAAGGGGAAGGCGCGGATCCGGACGCAGATGTCGGCGGCCCTGACGGCGGAAGACGTGGACATCGCCGTGGCGGCGTTCAGGGACGCCGGGAAAGCGCTGGGAATACTGTAGGCCTGCCGAAGGAGCGCCGATGAAAGCCCTCGTCAAGGAAAAGCCCGAGCCTGGCCTATGGATGCGCGACGAGCCGATCCCCTCGATCGGCCCGGACGACGTGCTGGTCAAAATCCACAAGACCGGCATCTGCGGCACCGACGTCCACATCTTCAATTGGGACGACTGGGCGCGGAAGACGATCCCCACTCCGATGACCATAGGCCACGAATACGCTGGCGAGATCGCCGGGGTCGGCGCCAACGTGAAGCGCCTCAGAGTCGGCCAGCGCGTCTCGGGCGAAGGACACGTCATCGGCATGCGGAGCCGAGCGGCCCGCGGTGGGCGCTACCATCTCGACCCGGAGACACAGGGCATCGGGGTCAACATTCCCGGCGCCTTCGCCGAATATGTCCGCGTGCCGGCCTTCAACATTGTGCCGCTGCCGGACGAGGTCGATGACGAACTTGGGGCCATCCTCGATCCGCTCGGCAACGCCGTTCACACCGCGCTGACCTATAACCTCGTTGGCGAGGACGTGCTGGTCACCGGCGCGGGGCCGATCGGCATCATGGCGGCCGCCGTCGCGCGGCATGTCGGGGCGCGGCATGTGGTGATCACCGACGTCAATCCGAAACGGCTCGCTCTGGCCGCCGAGGTCGCCGACGTCCTGCCGGTCGACGTCTCCAAAGAAGACCTCAAGGCGGTCATGGGCCGGCTCAAGATGACGGAGGGCTTCGACGTCGCGCTGGAGATGAGCGGCGCGCCGGCGGCCTTCGATCAACTGTTCGAGTCGATCGTCACCGGCGGAAGGGTGGCGCTGCTCGGCCTCCCGGCGAAGCCGACGATGGTCGACTGGAACAAGGTGATCTTCAAGCAGCTGACGCTCAAGGGCATTTACGGCCGCGAGATGTTCGAGACCTGGCACAAGATGATCGCGATGCTGGAGAGCGGCCTCGCCGTGCGGCAAGTCATCACCCACCGCCTGCCGGCCGAGCGGTTCCTGGAGGGCTTCGAGATCATGCGCCGCGGCGACAGCGGCAAGATCGTGCTCGATTGGACGTGAGCGCCCGACAAGCGGCGGCGCGGTGCGACCGCCGCTTGTCTCTTAAAGGTTTACGAGGCCATCCGCGGCTTCACGCCGGCGTCGGTTCGGGTCGGGACTGCCGCTGGGACGTAGGGCCCGACAGGAAGCACCGTCCGGCCATAGTCGCCGTTGATGATTTCCGCCGCGGAGAGGTAGGCCGCGAGGGCCGCCGTCACGAGCCCCAGGTAGCCGCCCGCCGTATGGAGGATGGGCATGAACTCTCCGCCCGCGAGCAGCATGAAAGTGATCCACAAGGCCAGAAAGACCAGCTGCAGCGCCGTATTGTGACGGAACGTGGCGATCCACATGTAGAAGCTGAAGACGCCCCAGACGAAGAAATACCAGCCGACCATCGGCGCCGGCGCTCCGCCGCCGAAAAACTTGGCGAAGGTCACGACCGATATCCAGAACCCGCCGTAGGCCATGAACGCGACGCCAGGGAACGTGTTTCCCCGCATGAACGCAATGATCCCGGCGATCAACTGAACCGCTCCCCCAAAGACCAGCGCCATGGCCAGGACGATCACGATACCCTTTTCATCGGCCAAGCCCGCGTTAATCAGGCTCAAGAGCCATGTGGTCGATGCGAATGCGATGAGCCCAAGCGGCGCTGGATTGCCCAGTTTGGTTTCCATACTTTCCTCCCGTGCGGCAGATGACGCACATACGGATTATTTCAGGCCTTGCCGGCAACCGTCCATTGGCCATGTGGCGTAGGACGTGTTGGCTAGAGCATGATGTCTTCAGGTTAAACCGGCCTCCATTATTGCGGCCAACCTCTGGGCGCCAAAGCGCCCGTCTGTCGACGGGCTCTGGCGACGAGTCCATCCGCGAGGCCGAAAGAGCCGGTCGCGTGGATGCCGTCGGCGCGAGAGATTTGGATTTTCCCGGGCGTCCGTGGAGCGAGGCCCATTCGGGCGCCATCCGGCGCCATTCAGCGCGCGTACGGTATGCGTTCGACAGGCGTTCGGCATGCGTTCGGCGCTGAATTTGACCCTCTTATTCACCCGTGAATCGTGACCTTTCAACGCGTTACACTCGAGTTTGCGAAAAAATCCTTTCGCGAATTTCTTTCGTCATGCGGCCCATCCCCGGGCAAACGGCCGCGTCCCGTTTCAGGACGGCGTCGATCCGCTTGGGCTTGGTCTGAGGCTCGCACGAAGGGATCATACCGGTATTTCCGTTTTTCTGCAATCAAAAGGGGCGCCATCGCGATTCGCGCGAATGGGGGCGCCCCGCCTTCCTCCGCCCCAAAACAAGGCGCCGGCGAAGGCCAAGCTTGCCCCCGGCTCCCGCTTTGACGCTCGCGAGGACGCCGCGCGCGTTTGCGCCTTGCGCCCAGGATCAAGGCGAAACCGGCCAAGTCCGGGCGGCGCCAGCCTTAACCTCGTCGCGGCGCGCGAAGGCCGGGGCAATGGTCGAAGGCCGTCGGGTGAGGGTTTGACCGTCGCATCCCATTTCATCGTGCTTTATCTGCGACCGCGGCGCCCCCGCCGCGTCTGGCGGCGAGAGCTATTGCGTTTTCGGCGGCGGACAAGCGGCCGCAGTCGCGTCCCCACGACGCCGCCTATCTCCCTCGCGACGCAGCGCGCGATTGCGGTCCCCGTCCGGGTCCCCCGTCAGGCCGGAATGCGCTGGGTGTAGCCGAGACGCTCGTTCAGCTGCTCGATCAGCCTCTGCGCGGCTTCCGGAACGACTGTCCCGGGCGGGAAGATCGCGTCGGCGCCGGCGGCCCTGAGCGGCGCAAAATCCTGCTCCGGAATGACGCCGCCGACGACGATCATGGCGTCGCCCATGCCGACCGCGCCGAGCGCACTCTTCAGCGCGGGCACGAGCGCGAGATGGCCGGCCGCGAGCGAAGAAACGCCGACGATGTCGACCTTGCTCTTCGCGGCGAGTTCGGCAACCTCCTCGGGTGTTGCAAACAGCGGACCGATCTTCACGTCGAAGCCGAGATCGGAGAAGCCGGAGGCGATGATCTTCTGGCCGCGGTCGTGGCCGTCCTGCCCCATCTTGGCGACAAGGATGCGGGGGCGACGCCCCGTATTCTCCTCGAACGCGCGCGCCATGGCGATCACGCGCTCGTTGGCCGCCGCTTTCGGCCCCGATTCGGCCAGATAGACGCCGGAAATGGCCCGGATCTCGGCGACGTGACGGCCGAACACCTTCTCCATCGCCAGCGAGATTTCGCCGACCGTCGCCTTGGCGCGCGCCGCCTCGACCGAAAGCTGAAGCAGGTTGCCGTTTCCGCGTGCGCCCTCCGTCAGCGCCGCGAGCGCAGCCTGGGTCTTGGCCTCGTCGCGCTCGGCGCGAAGCTGTTTCAGCTTCTCGATCTGCATTGCGCGCACTTCCCCCGCATCGACCTTGAGAACCTTGATCTCTTTCTCGACGTTCGGAAGGAAGGTGTTGACGCCGATGACCGTCTGGCGGCCGGAATCGATGCGCGCCTGGGTGCGCGCGGACGCCTCCTCGATCCGCCGCTTCGGCAAGCCCTGCTCGATCGCCCTGGCCA
>NZ_JBKQOT010000822.1:0-2857 GCF_052145395.1 Roseiarcus sp. | reverse complement strand
CACGCATGCCGCTCGCGCCCGGGCGCGCCTACGCGTTGCGCATGCCCGGCGGCCCCACCGGGGGCCCCTACGGGAGCAAGAGCAAGACGATCTGGAACGATGAGTTCATCGCCACCGAGATCGGCCAGATCGGCACGCAGATGGACGCGCTTGGCCATCTTGGCTGCATGTGCGGCGCGCGCGGCGACAAGACCAACATGCTATTCTACAATGGCAACAAGCTTGCCGACATGTGGTCTCCGTATGGCCTGAAGAGTCTCGGAATCGAAAATGCGCCGCCCTTCTTCACCCGCGGGGTCCTCTTCGACGTGCAAGGCCTGAAGGGACGCGTGCTCGACGTCGGCGAGGAGATCCGGCTCGCCGACCTCAAAGCCTGTCTCGAGCGCCAGGGCGTCGCTCTGGACGTCATTCGGCCGGGCGACGCGGTCTTCGTCCGCACCGGCCACGGATCGCGCTGGTACACCGAGACAAAGACCTTTTACGACGGCGCGCCCGGCATCGGCCTCGAATGCGCGCGCTGGTTCTCGAGCCTGGAAGTTTGCATCGTCGGAGCCGATAATTTCGCCGTCGAGGTCGTTCCGCCGATCGACCCGGACGTCTTTCACCCCTGCCACCAGCACCTCATCATGGAGAGCGGCATTCATCTCCAGGAAGGCATGACGTTCGAGGGTCTCGTCGAACGCGGAGCTTGGGTCTTCGCCTACGTCTTTGCGCCGCTTCCGATCGTCGGCGCGACCGGTTCACCCGGAAACCCGATCGCGGTTCTGTAGCTTGACTCCATCCATGACCCCATCGGCAGTCGAAGGAGGCCCATTGCCGGCTCGTGCTTATTGCTGTCTTGCGTCAGGCGCCGCAGTCTTGCGGGCAGGCCGACGTGTACGCTTTGCGGGGGACTCCTAAAGATAGATCGGCATGACGAACGAGACCATTGCATCAGATTGCGGTCGTTGGCGGAACGCGACGGTTGCGCTAGGACCGGTCATTCGTTCCCGAGGCGGCTTCCGTGTTCATTGACGCACGGCGGTCCGGCGATGCCCGGTCGAGTCCGTTGGGCTGAGGCCGACAAGCGTCGTCCCGCCCTGCATGATTCATTATGCCAAACCGCACGGGCCTTCCGTTAGGGTCTGTTTGACCCGGCCTTGACGAACGGTGTCGACCATTATAAAGACTGATCAGTCAGTTTTAATTTTACGATGCCAAAAATCAGCGATGCGAAACGCGACGCGCGGCGAAGGCAGGTTCTCGACGCCGCGCTTGCCTGCTTCTCCGAGGCCGGGTTCCATCAGACCGGGATGGCCGACATCGTTCGGCGCTCCGGCCTCAGTCACGGTGCCGTCTACCTGTACTTCCCTTCTAAGAACGACCTCATCGAGGCGCTCGCTGTCGACCGCCACCGAAGCGAGGCGGCGCTCAACGCCACGGCGCTCGCGAATGCGGATCCTTTGGACGCCTTGCGCGTGCTCGCTCACAGCTATGCGCTGAGCCTGGTCGATCCTGCGGGGGAAGCGCGCCGGCGTGTCGGCGTCAATGGCTGGGCCGAGGCTCTGCGCAACGACCGCGTGCGCGCGGCCGTTCTCGAAGGCGCCGAGGCGGCGCGCTCCACTCTTGCTCCCCTTATCGAGCGGCTGGCGCCGGACATCGATCACGATGTCGTCGCGCGCCTGCTGGTCGCGATGTTTCAGGGCATGACCCTTCAGGCTGTCTGGGGCGAACCGATCGATGTCGAGGCCGCGCTCAGCGCGCTCGACCGCATGCTGGCGGGGCTCGCAAGGACCAAGGCCGCAGCCGGGGCGGCTGCAAAGAGGAAGATCTGACGATGGGGATCGACGGCCTCTTCGCCGGCGCGGCGGTCGGTTTGGTCGGCGGCTTCACGTCGGGTCTTCTCGGTGTGAGCCCTGGAGGCGGACTTGTCGTGTTCTCGGTTTTGCTGCTAGGCGCCGAACAGCACGTGGCTCAAGGTATTTCGCTCGCGGCGCAAATTCCGCCGCCGCGCCTCGCCGGCATTCGGCGCTACCACGAAGCCGGCGTCCGGACGCCGGCGCGCTGGTTCGTTCCGCTCGCGATCGGCTTTCTCATTGGCGGCATCGGCGGGGCCAGGGCTGCCAGCTTTGTTTCGGCCGCGGCGCTGCAATGGACCTATGTCGCGTATCTCATCGGCCTCGATGCGTTGTTGTTGCGCCGCGACCCGGACGCCGCAGACGATGATGGCGGCGGCGCCATCCACGAACTGCGGTGGGGGGCGATGCTCGCCGTAGGATTGTTCGCGGGATTGTCGTCGGGGTTCCTCGGAATCGGCGGCGGGCTTACGACGACCGTGGGCCTCAGCGCCGTTCTCGGCGTTCCCCAGCGCCAGGCGCAGATGGCGAGCCTCGTTCTCTCGCTGCTGCCGACCACGATTCCAGCCGCCTGGGTCTACTGGCGCGCGGGCGCGATGGGTCTCTGGCCGGCGCTCCTCGGCGTGATCCTCGGGCTCACAGTCGGCGCCGACATCGGGGCGCGGCTCGCCACGCGGCTCGATCGCAGGGCGTTACGTCCGACGTTGTTCGCCTTCGTTTCGGCGATGGCAGTCTATATGGCGCGGCAGGCTTGGGTCGCCTCTTGAGAGGAGAACGCAGTCCCGATGCATCTGCATTTCCTGGGAACAGGTGACGCCTTCGGCTCCGGCGGCAGATTCAACACCTGTTTCCTCATCGAACGCGGCGGGAACAGCCTGCTGATCGATTGCGGCGCTTCGTCGATGATCGCGATGCGCCGCTTCGGCGTCGATCCGAACTCGATAGCGGCCATCCTGCTCACGCATCTTCATGGCGACCACTTCGGCGGACTTCCGTTCTTCATCCTCGATGCGCAGTTGGTC
>NZ_JBKQOT010000821.1:0-6411 GCF_052145395.1 Roseiarcus sp. | reverse complement strand
CGAATGCGCGACGGCGCGTTTTGAAGCCGGACACGACGTGCAGATGAGCGCATGCTTGCAGCCGAGGAACACGCTGTCAGCATTGACGCTCATACCGCGACGCCAATCGTCGAGACTGAGATCTTCGACCGATCCGAGCTGCGCGATGCCCGCGTTGTTGACGAGCACGGAGAGTCCGCCGAGCGACTCACTCGCGAAGGCGATCGCGGCAACCCAATCGCTCTCGTTCGCGACATCGTGCCTAAAGGCGAAAGCCGTTCCCGAGCCCAATTCTGCATCGATCTCAGAGGCCTTTTCCCGCGCCCGCTCGATATTGACATCGGTGAGCAGTACCCTGGCTCCCTCGCGAGCGAGCATGTGCGCGCAGGCGGCGCCGATGCCCTGCGCGGCGCCGGTGACGAGCGCGGTCTTGCCGCGTACCCGCGCGCTCATGGCAGATCCCTCGGCCGCGGCCAGAGGCCGCCGTCGGACCACGCCTCGGACTCGTCTAGCGGAAGCGGTTCGCCGCCGCCGCCGGTGCGCGCCGGGTCGATATTGAGATAGCGGCGCAATTCGAGCCGGCCGATCTGGTTGCGATGGACTTCATCTGGCCCGTCGGCGAGGCGCAGCAGGCGCGTCGTCGCGAGCGCGGCGGCGAGGAAGTGATCGTTGCTGGTGCCGCCCCCGCCGAACACTTGGATCGCCCAGTCGACGATCTTCTGCGCCATGTTCGGCGCGATGACCTTGATCATCCCAATCTCCTGCCGCGCGGCCTTGTTGCCGACAGTATCCATCATGTAGGCGGCCTTCAGGGTCAGAAGGCGCGCTTGCTCGATCATGATGCGGGCCTCGGCGATGCGCTCCAGCGTCACCGTCTGCTCCGCGACCAGGCGGCCGAAGGCGACTCGATTCTCCGCGCGGCGGCACATGCGCTCCAGCACCCGTTCGCTGAGGCCGATGAGGCGCATGCAGTGATGAATGCGGCCGGGTCCGAGACGCCCCTGTGCGATTTCGAAGCCGCGACCTTCGCCAAGCAGGATATTGCCGACGGGAACCCTGACGTTGGTGAAGGTGACCTCGGAAGCCCGGTCGGGCACGCCGTAGAAGCCGAGGACGGGAAGCGAGCGCACCACGCGCACGCCAGGCGTCTCCTTCGGCACAAGCACCATCGACTGGCGCTTGTGACGGTCTGCGCCTTTGGGGTCCGTCTGGCCCATGAAGATGATGATCTTGCAGCGCGGATCCGTCGCGCCCGTGGTGTACCACTTGCGACCGTTGATAACGTAGTGATCGCCTTCGCGCACGATCGAGCTCGCGACATTGGTCGCGTCCGACGAAGCGACGTCCGGTTCGGTCATGGCGAATGAGGAGCGGATGTCCCCGGCGAGCAGAGGCTTCAGCCATTGCTCCTTTTGCGCCTCCGTGCCGTAGCGCAGGATCGTCTCCATATTGCCGGTGTCGGGGGCATTGCAGTTGAAGACTTCCGGCGCGAGGTGCGAACGACCCATGATCTCGCACAGCGGAGCATATTCGAGGTTGGTGAGGCCGCCAGCCTCGTGCGCCGGCAGGAACAGGTTCCAGAGGCCCTTTTCGCGCGCGAGCGGTTTCAGTTCCTCGACGATCGGATGGACCGCCCAAGGGCCAAGGCGTTCCGCTTCCTGGTAGAAGCGGCGCTCGTTGGGATAGATGTACTCCTCCATGAACTCCCGGAGGCGCCCCGCTAGCTCCGCGCTTCGCGGGCTTTGGCTGATGTCCACTTGTTTGCTCCTCTAGCGGTCCCGCAAATCCTGTTTGAGGGCGTTTCTGGTGATCTTGCCTGTTGTGGTCTTCGGCAGGTCGGCCACCAAGCGGATTTCGACCGGGCACTTGTAGGCCGCGAGCCGCTCGCGGCAGAAACGCGAAAGCTCCGCTACATCCATCCGGGCGCCTGGTTCCGCCGAGACGAAAGCGATGACCGTCTCGCCGCGATAGGGGTCCGGCGCGCCGACCACAGCGGCTTCGCGAACACCAGGGAAGGCGTAGAGAACGTCCTCCACCTCGCGCGGCCAGACCTTGAAGCCCGAGGCGGAAATCATGTCCTTCTTGCGGTCGACGAGATAGAACCAGCCGTCCTCGTCAAAGAAGCCGATGTCGCCGGTGTGCATCCAGCGGCCGGCGAGAACTTCGGCCGTCTCGACCGGCTTGCCCCAGTAGCCGGCCATCACGCCGGCGCCGCGCACCACGACCTCCCCGTGCTCCCGCGGCCCAAGCGGGCGGCGCATCTCATCGACGATGATCACGTCTGTTCCCGGCGTCGGGACGCCGATCGACAGCGCGCCGGATTGCGGGTCCACGGGTATCGGCCCCGCCAACGGCGCGAGATGGCTCGGCGCCGTAAGCTCGGTCATGCCGTAGGAGCTGCGGATCGCGCGACCGAAACGTAGCGCGAAAGCGTTGACCACCGCCGGCGCGATCGGAGCGCCGCCGGAATAGAGATGCGCGAAACTCGCGAAATGCGCGCGCGTCGCCTCCGGGTCGTTCATCAGCGCGATGAAAGCCGTGATCGCACCGATGATGAACGTCGGTCGGTGTTCGAGGAAAGCCTCCCGCACAACTGCGGGATGGAAGCGATAGGTCAGCACCTGCGAGGCGCCCGCGGCTAAGGCGGCAACGAGCTGGATCTCGAATCCCGTCACATGAAAGAGCGGCGCCACGCCAAAGATGCGCGAAGACGCATCGAGCTCGAAGCTCTTATGGCATGTGATCGCATTGGCAACGAGATTGCGATGGGTCAGCATCGCGCCCTTCGGCGCGCCGGTCGTTCCCGACGTATAGAGAAGCAAACCAATGTCGTCGGGCAATATGGGAGCGCGCGCAGGCGCCGGAAGCGTTTGGACGAGAATACGCCCCAAGGCTCGCTCCGCCGGCGCGGTGGCGGAGGGCGGCAGCACTCGCGCGTCATTGCGGTTCTGGAACTCATGCCCGCTGGTCCAGATCATGAGCTCCGGTTCCACGACAGCGGATGCGGCGGCGGAGACGACGGCCCACTGCTCGTCGTGGCAAAGAACTGCCCGCGGCGCGCAGTCCGCGAATAGTTTCGCAAGTTCGGGCGTGCGGTACATGGGATTGAGACTGACGACAATCGCAGCGAGCTTCCAGGCCGCAACCGTCGCGACCAGGAACTGCGGCGTGTTCTGAAGGACGATAGCGACGCGGTCGCCCGACCCGACGCCCTTCGCCACCAGCCATCCGGCGAAGCGGTCGCTCATCCGGTCGATGTCGGCATAGGTTAGCATCGCATCAAAATAGAAGACGGCCGGGGCTTCCGGCGGCGCCGCCCGGAAAAGGTCGAGCGCCGTTCTTTTCTCTGCGTCAAGCGCGCCTGCGCCGGGCGGATAGAGTTTCGTCCAAGGCGTCGCTGCAGCCGCTTCGTAGGCGGCAAGGACGCCATCGAGATCGGAGGCGGGGCTCGAACTCATAGTCGCTTGCCATCCTTGTCGTAGCGGTGCCAGCCGCGCCCCCCTTTGCGGCCGTTGTAGCCGGCGGCTACCATTTGACGCAGCAGGAAGCGCTCGCCGTAGGCCTTGTAAAGGATCTCGTGCACGCTCTGCGACAGTGAGTTCGCCGTATTGTCCATCAGTTCGAACGGTCCGATCGGGTGACCGAGGCCGAGCTTGTAAGCAGCATCGATATCTGCTGGCGAGCAGACGCCTTCCTCGACAAGGCGGATCGACTCGATCACCAGAGCGTGCAGCGGGCTGTTGACGGCAAAGCCGACTACATCCTTGACGCGGATCGGCGTCTTGCCGATGGCGGTCAGGATCGCTGCGACGTCGTCGGCGAAAGCCGGATCGGTGTCTGCGGTCGCGATCACCTCGACAAGGCGCATGCGGGAGACCGGCGAAAAGAAGTGCGCTCCGAGGAAGCGGCAGCGGCGCTCATCGCTGACCGCGGCGCTTAGCGAAGTGATTGAGAGCGAGGAGGTGTTCGAGGCGATGCCAGCTTCGGGCGCCAGGATCGCGTCGAGCCGCTCGAACACGCTGCGCTTAAGCGCTTCGTCCTCAAACACCGCCTCCACGACGAGATCGCGATCCGCATCGGCCTCCAGATTGTCTACGGCAGCAAGGTTTCTCCGCACGGCCTCGGCCGCCTCGGCGGACCAGAAGTTTCGCGCGATGCCGCGGTCGATGACACCTTGAAGACGCTCGATTGCGCGTTCCGCAGCAGCGCGATTTTGATCGGACAGAAACGTCGGATAGCCCGCGAGGGCAAATTCCAGCGCGATTTCCGATCCCATCATCCCGGCGCCGACGACGCCGATTGTCTTGAAGGCGGTCATCAGCGGCTCCTCGTCTAGATGCCAACTTTGCGGGAGCGGGAGGCGATAGCGACATGCCGTCGTCCGGTAGTCGTGCCGCGTGCACTCCCGTCGATCGTCTGAATCAGCATGCGGGTGCGGCGGATGTGCAGATGTACGATGTTGCGGGCCCCCTCCGCGTCCCGGCCGCGGATCGCGTCCATCAGCAACAGATGGTGCGGGTCGGAGAAGGGCAGACCGTGTTTGGCGAAAGTTTCCTTAACGAGCTGGCGGCGGAAGTGCTGGGTGCTGTTCCAAAACCGCTCCACCATCGCCAGAAGCTGGGGCATGCGGGCGCGCGAATATGTGCGCAAATGGAACGCGCGATCGAGCTGTATGTACTCTTCGAGCGTCATCGCTTGCTCCATTTCGCGCACCGTTTCGTCCATCGAGTCGATATCGGCGTCCGTGAGGTTCGGCACGCTCTCGAAAATCGCGAGCGGTTCCACCACTTCGCGGATCTTGTAGACCTCGATCGACTCCTCCGAGTTGACGTCGGCGATCCAGGCGCCCCGGTTCGGGGCCAGCACCACGAGACCCTCGTTTTCCAGCTGCTTCAGCGCCTCACGGACGGGGATGCGGCTCGCGCCGAATCTCGCGGCGAGCAGTTCCTGGCGGATCCGCCCTCCCGGTCGCATTTCTCCGCTCAGAACTGCGCT
The DNA here is from genome assembly GCF_052145395.1 of Roseiarcus sp. Taxonomy (NCBI): domain Bacteria; kingdom Pseudomonadati; phylum Pseudomonadota; class Alphaproteobacteria; order Hyphomicrobiales; family Roseiarcaceae; genus Roseiarcus; species Roseiarcus sp. The sequence goes on along the minus strand of NZ_JBKQOT010000821.1, from coordinate 1,437 downwards.
GCGGATTTCGTCGGCGATCCGCGCGCTGAGCAGCCGCCCGTCGTCTTCCGCGGAAAGCGTCTCGGAGCTTTGGCCTGTCTCGGGCAAGGGCGCTCGTCCTTCGAAAATGGTCATCTCGCCTCGGCACTCAATGGATGGCGGCGTACATGATCTCGTGTTCCGTAGCGTCGGACGCCGACATTTCTTCGACGATGCGCCCTCCTCGGGCCACCAGAATTCGGTCGGAGATGGCCAGGATTTCCGGCAGGTAGGAGGATATCACCACCACCGCCTTGTTCTCGGCGGCGAGCTTTCGGATCGCGGCGTGAATTTGCGGAATTGCGCTGACGTCGACGCCGCGCGTCGGCTCGTCGAAGATGACGATCGAGGGTTCCTGCGCCAGGGACTTGGCGACGACGACCTTCTGCTGATTGCCGCCAGAATACTCGACGATCTTCAGACTGCGCTTCAACGCGGAGATCGAGAGCGATTTGATCCACTCGTCGGCAACGCGCTTCATCTCGCGCATTGAGTAAAGCAACTGACGCACGCGCGGCGAAGAGAGAAAGCCCAGATAGATGTTCTGGTCGACTGTCATCGTCTCGAAGAACCCATCGACCTTTCTGTCCTCGGTGATGTAGGCGATTCCGTCGCGGATCGCTTGTCGAGGCACGCGGTACCGCACCGGCTTGTCGCGCAGGTAGATCATGCCCCCGCGCAGGAAGTTGCGCTTGCGCGCGCCGCCGATGATCTGCGCGATTTCCGTGCGGCCGGCGCCGACCAGACCGAACATGCCGACGACTTCGCCTTTGAAGACGGAAAACGACATGTTTTTGACGACGCCGCCCATCGTCACGTTCTCGACCGAGAGCGCCTTCTCCCCGCGCGTCCGTGGATGGACGAAGTCGGGATCGGCGTCGTGCATCGCGTAGTGGCTCGCGGTCACGTCGCGCCCGATCATCATGCGCACGAGCGCATCGCGCGTCATGCCCTTGGCCGGCGAAGTCGTGACGACCTTGCCGTCGCGCAACACGGTGATCCGGTCGGCGATATCGAGCGCTTCTTCCAGCGCGTGCGAGATGAAGATGATGCCGGCGCCGCGCTCCTTGAGGGTGCTGAGCAGATGGAAGAGATGCTGCATTTCTTCCGGCGTCAGCGATGCGGTCGGCTCGTCGAAGATGAAGACCTGGGCATTATGCCGCACGGCCCGGACGATTTCGACCATTTGCCGTTTGGCCGTGCCGAGGTTTTCAACCAGCGTCAGGGGATCGACATTGAAATTCAACGACTGCAGCGACTGCGTGGCCGCGATGTTGATCTTGCTGTAGATGGTGAGCAGCTTCTCCATGCCGAGTTCGAGATTCTGGGCGACCGTCATCGACGGCACGAGGCTCGACTCTTGATAGACCATTGCCACGCCGCCCTTAAGCGCCTCCTCCGGCGAGGCGAACTCGACCC
>NZ_JBKQOT010000820.1:0-3059 GCF_052145395.1 Roseiarcus sp. | reverse complement strand
GCGGAGGCCCGACGTGAGCGAGTTGGAGCGGTCGCGGCTCGCCTGCACGCGGCGCTCGCTTTCGTCGACCAGGCGGTTGCCGACGGTCAGCGTGCCCTTCTGGTAGAACTTGAGCTTCTGGACCTCGTTCATGACGCGGGCTCCGCGAGACTGGCTAGGCGCTCTCTTTCGAGCTCGATGAGGATGCCTTCGGCCGCGGGACCGACCCGGCGGGCCTTGCCGCGCCGGTGGATCTCGTGGCCGACGACGCGCTCGTTGAGATCAAGAAAATGCGGCCCTTCCCACGGCTGGATCGCCGCCTGCCGGAAGAGCCGGATGAGCGAGGCCTTCGGCGCCGGCCGGCCGCCGAGACCCACGATCGCCGAATGCATCTTCGGCGGGTGCGGCAGCTCTCGCAAAGCGATCGCGATGTTGCTGGCCAGCGGTCCGCCCATGCCGACGTCGATCGCCCGGTCGATCACCACGACGTCGGTCGCGCGCGCGAGCACCGCGCGCAGCGTTTCGGTCGGGAACGGCCGGAAGGCGACGAGGGTGACGAGGCCGATCGCCAAGCCGTCGGCCCGCATCTCGTCGATGGCGTCCTTGATCGTGCCGTTGATCGAGCCCATCGCGACCACCAGGATTTCGGCGTCCTCGGCGTGGTACGTCCGCAAAAGGCCGCCCGCGGGGCGGCCGAACCGCTGCTCGAATTGCGTCGCCAGCCGCTCGATCAGGCCGAGCGCCGTGCGCTGATTGTAGTATTGCAGGTAGCGCACTTCGGTGAAGGCGTCCGGCCCGACCATCGCGCCGATCGAGATCGGATCGTCCGGGTCGAGGCTCTGCATTGGCTCGAAGCGCGGCAGGAAGGCGTCGACCGACGCCTGCTCGGGGATGTCGACGCGCTCGACGGCGTGGGTGAGGACGAAGCCGTCGACGCAGACCATCGTCGGGACCGAGAGCTGCTCGGCGAGGCGGAAGGCGAAGATGTGGAGGTCCGCCGCCTCCTGGTTGGTCTCGGCGAATAGCTGGATCCAGCCGGACTCGCGCAAGGCCATCGCGTCGGAATGGTCGTTCCAGATGTTGATCGGCGCGCCGATCGCCCGGTTGCCGAGCGTCATGACGATCGGCAGGCCGAGGCCGGCGGCGTTGTAGACGGCCTCCGCCATGAACAGGAGCCCCTGGCTCGCGGTCGCGGTGTAGGCGCGCGCGCCGGCCGCAGAGGCGCCGATGGCGACCGAGAGCGCGGCGAATTCGCTCTCGACGTTGATGAACTCGCAGTTGTCGAGCTCGCCCAGGCGGATCAGCTCGCCGAGGCCCTCGACGATATGGGTCTGGGGCGTGATCGGATAGGCGCACACCACCTGCGGCCGGCAGAGCGCGATCGCGCGCGCCATCGCCTTGGAGCCTTCGATCTGATGCAGCATCCTGAGCGGCCTCCCTGATTCGTCAGGCCTCCGCCTGGGCGGCGACGAGCGCGTGAGCCGCCCTTGCCGCCTCGACGTTGGCCTCGCCGACCTTGCCGGGGAACGCGCGCCGAATCGCCTCGATCACGCTGTCGAGCGAAACGACGCCGACCTTTCCGGCGAAGGCGCCAAGCAGAGCCGTGTTCGGCGCCGGCCGGTTGATGTGCTTGATCGCCAGTTCGGTCGCCGGGATCGTGGCCGCATGACCTGTCGGCAGACGCGCAATCGCCGCGTCGAGCCGCGGCTCGCGGATCTCGGCGAGGCTGCGCGCGGTGTTGACCATCAGGTAGCCGTCCGGCTTCAGCCCCTCGGTGACGTCGAGCGCCCCGAACAGCGTCGGGTCCTGCACGATCAGCGCGTCCGGGCGCTGGATCGGCTCGCGCAGCCGGATCTCGCGATCGGAGATGCGGCAGAAGGCGACCACCGGCGCGCCCATCCGTTCGGAGCCGAAGCTCGGGAACGCCTGCGCGTGCTTGCCCTCGAGGAAGGCGGCCACCGAGAGCATTTCGGCGGCGGTCACGACCCCCTGGCCCCCCCGGCCATGAATTCGCACTTCGAACATGCGCACATCCCAACGCTGCGACCCTCGCGCGCGTCCTGATGAGATCAGTGACCTGCGCGCCGCGCCGAGTGAACGCGCTTCGTCCAGGCGTTCGATCGGGGCAGAGTGACTACGGGCCAGCGGGCCGCGGACGCAGGGTTCCGCGTTTCTGTCATCATTCCATGACCGGACACGCCACGCCGACCTTATGGCGCTGGCCAGAGGGAGCCTTGATAACGGAGACCGCCGTGCCAAGGCCCTTCCTCAGGACCGTCTTCTTCCAAGAGCCGTTGCGACGGTTCCTGGACCCTTCTGCGGCTTCATTGTCGAGATGATCGTCGAGCTCGGCGTTGAGCATCCGTTCCGCCAGCGCCTTCTTCAGCTCATCGAAAAGCCCGTCCTTCGAAAAACACCGCCTTCGGGTCGCGCCCCAACAAAAGTTCGTCCAGGGTGTCCTTCTTGATCGCCATATTCGCGCTCCTTTGCCGCGACTATGGCCCCGCGCACAAGATTCCTGACACTCCCTGTCCTCATGCAACATTGCGACCGTACCGGATCGGGGCTCGCCTGCTGTGAGCCAGATCACAGCGCAATCGTGCTCCTGGGTCGATGGTTCGCCGCGCCCTGTTCCTCCTTTCCTTTAGGGTGCGATTCTTTTCCTCTCGCTCGATGAGGCGACCGATGCAGTACAGGGTGCAATTTCTCGACCGCTCGGACAAGGTCGTTCGTGAGCTTCAGGCCGACGCCAGAAGCGCCGTTTTCCCATTGCTGATGACGTGGCCACCTCACGTTACCCGAGTGCGTGTGATCTACCCGTCTGGGTACGTTTCGACTTCGAAAGTCTTGGCGCCACTCGCCGCTTAGGTCTTCCTCTGGAACGCCGGGTTCTTGACCTTCACCAGTTCCGGCACCGGCCGAACCAGGAGGGGCCGCCCACCTGTGTCGCCCCTGTCAATTCGCAATTCGTAACGTGTATATTGACCCCGTCAGAGAGGGGGAAGTTTTGCCTCGCCCGATAGTTGGGCCGGGGATCGCCGCAACCTCGGCCCGGCGTTTGACCCACATCAATGCGGGGC
>NZ_JBKQOT010000819.1:0-25914 GCF_052145395.1 Roseiarcus sp. | reverse complement strand
GCGGCGAATGCGCCGGCTGCCGCTTGCAATGAACGCACAGAAACCGGATTGGACAAATGCCCTCGGCGGCGTGCATGCCGCCAATGTCCTCAGGCGAGGTTTCGACGCGAACCAGGATGGTCTTGCGGCCGACCTTGCTTGCCACTTCCGCGTCGGCGGCCGAGAACACGATCGCGCCGGTGGCTGCGCCGGGAGACGCGGGCAAGCCGGTGGCGATCGGGGCGGATTTCGCCTTCGGATCGAGCATCGGGTGCAGGAGCTGATCGAGCGCGGCCGGCTCCACCCGGGTGATTGCGTCCTCGCGGGAGATAAGCCCCTCGTTGGCCATCTCCACGGCGACCTTGAGCGCGGCGCGCGCCGTGCGCTTGCCGTTCCGGGTCTGCAGCATCCAAAGCTTGCCGCGCTCGACGGTAAACTCCATGTCTTGCATGTCTTTATAGTGTTTCTCGAGCAGTTTCGTCGTCGCGACGAACTGATTGAACACCACGGGCATGAGGGCTTCGAGCGAGGGCTTGTCGGAGCCCGCGGCCTTGCGCGCCCTCTCGGTGATGTTCTGCGGCGTGCGGATGCCGGCCACCACGTCCTCGCCCTGGGCGTTGACCAGGAACTCGCCGTAGAGGGCGTTCTCGCCGGTCGACGGGTTGCGGGTGAAGGCGACGCCGGTCGCCGAGCTCTCGCCCATGTTGCCGAACACCATGGCCTGCACGTTGACGGCGGTGCCCCAGTCGGCGGGGATGTTGTTGAGACGGCGATAGGTGATCGCGCGCGTGTTCATCCAGGACGAGAAAACGGCGCCGATCGCGCCCCAGAGCTGGTCCTTCGGCTGCTGCGGGAAGGGTTTGCCGGTCGCCTCCTGCACTTTGGCCTTGTATTCGACGATGACCTTGCGCCAGTCGTCGGCCTTGAGGTCGGTGTCGAGCGCATGACCCTTGCCGTCCTTGTAATGCTCGATGATGTCCTCGAAGTTATGGCTGTCGACGTCGAGCACGACGTTCGAGTACATCTGAATGAACCGGCGGTAGCTGTCGTAGGCGAAGCGCTCGTCGCCGGACGTCTTGGCGAGAGTGAGCACCGATTCGTCGTTGAGGCCGAGGTTGAGCACGGTGTCCATCATGCCCGGCATCGAGGCGCGGGCGCCGGAGCGCACCGAGAGCAGCAACGGATTGTTGGCGTCGCCGAAGACATGCCCGGTCTGGCGTCCGACCTCGGCGACTGCGGCGTCGACCTGCGCCACGAGATCGGGCGGGTAGGTCTTGTTGTTGGCGTAGAAGTAAGTGCAAAGCTCGGTGGTGATGGTGAAGCCGGGAGGCACCGGCAACCCGAGAAACGCCATTTCGTGCAGATTTGCGCCTTTGCCGCCGAGCAGATTCTTCATCTCCCCCCGTCCTTCCGCGCGTTCGGCGCTGAAGGAATAGACCCACTTTGACATTGTTCGCTCCTCAAGTGAGCGCGTGCGTCCCGAGGGCTCAGCTCCGCGCGTGCAATCCCAAACCGAAACTCACCCAGCCTGCGCCGTGGAACAGGAGATCGACGCCGAGGAGGGTTCCCAGGACGTAGATGCTGTCCATTGGCCAGTGGCTGACGATGACCAGGCCCAGAAGAATTGTGACAGCCGCTGCGACGAATACCAGCAGCCGGGGCTGAACGGGCGGTAGCCGAAAGGCTAACACGAACCGGACGACGCCGGCGGCGATCAGGCCCGCGCCGAGCAGCAGCGTCAGAACGGCCGAGGCGAGTACGGGGTTGACGATGCAGATCACACCGGCGGCCAGATAGAGAACGCCGCCGATCACCCAGAGGAAAAACAGGCCCCACTTGCGAGAATGCATGCCGATTGCGATTTCGGCGGCGCCCCCGATCAGGAATAGGACGCCGTTCAGCGTCACCGTCGCGATCGTGGCGACAAGCGAGAAGGCGAGCGCGGCGAATCCGAGAACGACCAGCAGCACGCCGAACGCGGTGATCGACGCCCACTTCGTTTCCAGGCGTTCGATCGCCTGCCCAAGGCTGTGCGTCGTCATTCCGGCGTTCGCCATGGCGTTTCCTTCCGCAGCCCGCATCAGCGCGATCGCCTCAGTTCGCCGAGCACCTGCGCGGCGTATTCGACCATCGGCACGATGCGGCCGTAGTTCAGCCGCGTAGGACCGATGACGCCGAGGACGCCGGCGATGCGATGGTCGCCCCCGCGCAGCGGCGCGGCGATCATGGACGACCCCGAGAGCGAGAATAGCTTATTCTCCGAACCGATGAAAATCTTGACCCCGTTGCCGGTTTCGGCGCGATGCAGAAGTTCGATGACGTCCGTCTTGGTTTCGAGGTCGGCGAACAGCGTCCGGATGCGCTCGATGTCCTCCGCCGCCCGGACGTCGCCGAGAAGATTGGCCTGGCCGCGGACGATGAGCTGGTCGCGCGCTTCGGAGGCGCCCGCCCACGAGGCGAGGCCGGCGTCGACCAGCCGCGCTGCGATCGCGTCGAGTTCGCCGCGTGCGCGCCGCCGATCGGACTCGATCTCCGCCATGACCTCCGACAGGGTGCGCCCGATGATCCGGGCGTTCAGATAGTTGCTCGCCTCCATGAGGGCCGAGGCGGGCAGGCCGGCGGGCGTGTCGATGACGCGATTCTCGATCGAGCCGTCTTCGGCCACCAGCACCGCCAGCGCTTTTTCCGGCTCCAGGCGAAGGAACTCGACGTGCTTGAGCGCCGGGTCGGACTTGGACGTGAGCACGATCCCGGCGCCGCTGGTAAGTTCCGAGAGGACGCTGGTCGTCTCGGCGAGCGCGCCCTCGTATCCGCCGCCTTCGGCCCCGGCCCGGACCTGGGCGTCGATCCGCGCCCTTTCCTCCCGGCCGAGGTCACCGAACTCCAGGAGCGCGTCGACGAAGAAGCGCAGGCCGTGCTGGGTGGGGAGCCTCCCTGCGCTGGCGTGGGGGGCATAGATGAGGCCGAGCTCCTCGAGGTCCTGCATCACGTTGCGGACCGAGGCTGGCGAGAGGGTGATCGGCAGCATGCGCGACAGATGCCGGGAGCCGACCGGTTCGCCGGTCGTCAGATACGATTCGACGATGCGCCGGAAGATTTCGCGGGAGCGCGCGTTCAGGTTCGCAAGCGCGCCGGGTTCGGCGGCAGGGCGGTCGGCGGGTGGGGCCATGGCCGGAGGACAATGGCTGGAAGGGCGGTCGTGCGCAAGGCGATCGGCCCGCGCCCGATCGTCGCGCGCGACTCATCGCCGCGCGCACCTCGCCCCGTCACCCGTGCGGGTACGCCGTCTGCCCCGTTGCCCGCGCCGCACGCCGCCGCCTAGACTGGCGCCGTTCCCTTTTAAGGATTAACGCGCCCATGTCCATCTCCGCGCCCCGCACCGGCGGGCAGATTCTCGTTGACCAGCTCGTCGCCCAAGGGGTCGAGCGCGTCTATTGCATCCCCGGCGAGTCCTATCTCGCCGCGCTCGATGCCATGTACGACGCGCCGATTGAGCTGACCGTGTGCCGGCAGGAGGCGGGCGCGGCCATGATGGCGCTGACCGAAGGGCGGCTCACCGGCCGACCCGGCGTCTGCTTTGTCACCCGGGGCCCGGGGGCGACCAACGCCGCCCACGGCGTCCATATCGCAGAGCACGATTCCGCCCCGATGATCCTGTTCATCGGCCAGGTCGAGCGGGCGATGCTGGGACGGGGCGCTTTCCAGGAAATGGACTACCGCGCCTTCTTCGGGTCGGTCGCGAAATGGGCGACCGAAATCCACAGCGCGGCGCAGATCCCCGAGATCGTCCAGCGGGCCTTCCATGTCGCGATGCAGGGACGGCCGGGCCCGGTCGTGATCGCGCTGCCGGAGGATATGCTGCTCGAGACCGCCGCGGTCGCCGACGCGCCGAAGGCGGTCGCCGCGCCGATCTGGCCGGGGCTCACGCAAATGGCCGAGCTGCAGAAGATGCTGTGGTCGGCCGAGCGGCCCATCGCCATCCTCGGCGGCCCGGGCTGGACCGACCGGGCGAGCGCGGCCTTCGCCCGGTTCGCGGAGCGGTTCGACATGCCGGTCGCGGGCTCCTTCCGCCGCGCCAGCGCCTTCGACGGCGAGCACGACAACTACGCCGGCGAGATCGGCCTTTCAGCCAATCCGAAGCTGAAGGCCCGGATCGAGAACGCCGACGTCGTCCTGCTGGTCGGCGGCCGCATGTCCGAGGCGGCGGCGCAGGGTTACACGCTGTTCGACATCCCATCGCCGCGCCAGCGGCTCGTCCATGTCCACGCCGATCCGCTCGAGATCGGCCGCAACTATCACCCGACGCTCGGGATTATCGCCACCTCGCCGGAATTCTGCGCCGCGCTCGAAGGCGTTCAGCCGCCGGCGACGATCCCGTGGTCTGACGCAACGCGCCTGGCGCGCGCCGATTACCTCGCCTGGAGCGAGCAGGCGCCGCCGAACCCCGGCCGGGTGCAGGTGAGCGAGATCATGTTCGCGCTCAGGCGGAGCGTTCCCGAGGCGATCTTCGCCACCGGCGCGGGCAACTTCGCCATCTGGGTCGGCCGTTTCCTGCGATTCCGCCGGATCGAGCAGCAGCTCGGGCCCACGTCCGGCTCGATGGGCTACGGCTTGCCGGCCGCGATCGGCGCGGCCCGCGTCTTTCCCGGCCGGACCGTGGTCTGCTTCGCGGGCGACGGCGACTTCTTGATGAATGGGCAGGAGTTCGCCACCGCGGTCCAATACCGGCTTCCGATCGTCGTCGTTCTGATCGACAACGGCATCTACGGGACGATCCGCATGCACCAGGAGCGCGTCTTTCCTGGGCGGGTGATCGCCTCCGACCTGCGCAACCCGGACTTTGCAGCTTACGCGCGCGCCTTCGGCGGGCACGGCGAAACGGTCAAGGAGACGGCCGAGTTCCTGCCGGCCTTCGAGCGCGCGCTCGCCTCGGGCGCGCCGTCGATCGTTCACGTCAAGATCGACCCGGAGGCGATCACGCCGGCGACCACGCTCAGCGCCATTCGGGCCGCCGCGCTCGCCAAGAGCGCGGGCGCGTGAGAGCGTTTGCGCCGGCTCGCTTCCTGCCTCCGATCCGCCTGCGAGGGACACGGCGATGAACGTTGACGAAGCGCTGCGTCAATTCGCCGAGGGCGACGGGCTCCCGCGCGAAGCGATGGCCTGGGCGCTCGCCAATTGGGAGGCGGCTTCGCCGCGCTTCGTCGCCCGGCTCAGGGCGTTCGCCTTTGGAGGCGATCGGACCGAAGCGGCCGAGAGCCAGGTCTTCGCCATCGTCCACCTTTGTGGCCAGATGCGGGAGACGCGCGCCTACGAGCCGCTTTGCCGCCTGATCGCGGACGACGCCGACATCGAGATCTGGCTCGGCGACGCCATGGACGAGACGTTGCCAGGCGTCCTCATCAGCGTGTTCGACGGAGACGCCGGTCCGCTTCTGACCGCGATTGAGTCGCCCGCCGGGGACGAATACGCCCGGGGCGCCGCGCTCGCGGCGCTCGGCTATCTGGCGCGGGCGAAGGGCGTTCTCGACGACGAGACGATGCGCGAACTTCTGCGACGCCTGCGGCGGGAGGCGCTGCCCCGCGAAATTCCGGGCTTCTGGTTCAGTTGGGCCGAAACCGCCGCGGCGCTTGGCTACGAGGACCTCAAGATGGAAGCCGCCCTGCTGGCCAAGGACGGATTGCTCGACGCGGTCGACTTCGGACTCGTCGACTTCGAGCAGGCGGTCGCTCGCGCGCGGAGCGATCCGGCCGGGCTCGCGGGGTTTCACGATCAGAAAGTGCTCCCCTTCGCCGACGCGATCGGAACGCTCGACTCCTGGAGCCAGGGCGATGAGGAGGATATCGACTTGGGCGACGACATCGCCGAGCGCGCCGGCGACGAGGCGTTTTCCGACGATCCCTTCGGCGAGCCCCACATCAACCCGTTCCGCGCCGTGGGCCGCAACGACCCTTGCCCCTGCGGCAGCGGCAAGAAGTTCAAGAAGTGCTGCCTCGCATCGTAACGGCCGGTCCCCAAGGCGCCTGACGCCGCGGACGCGAGTTTCGTCCCTTTTCGGCACAAGAGGGGCCCGATTCCGGGGCGAGGATTTCCGTTGCGTGAGCGTCGTTTCGCGCCCGGCGATTCGCGAAATGTTCGCGCCGATGGCTCAATTCGGGCGATCGCCGCGCGGCACGAACCCTGCAACCTCTGGCTGCAAAGGCAGAAAGGGTTGCGTCATGCTGGGTTACGACACGGTTCCGGTCACCACATGGGACGAAGCGCTCAACGCGCTCGCCGACATCGAACAGCCGCCGCGCGAAATCCTGACATGGGCGTCGGCCCATTGGGACGACGCGTCGACGCGCCTGATCGATCGCCTCGGCGAATTCGCTGCGGGCCGCCGCGACACCGTTTCCGGCACCGAAGCCTTCTACATCGTGCATCTCTGCGGAGAGAAGGGCGACGGCCGCGCTTACCCGATCTTGTGCCGGCTGATCGCCGAGGACCGGCGGATCGCGGACTGGCTGGACGATGCGGTGACCGAGACTCTGCCGGGCATTCTGATCCGCGTCTTTAACGGCGACGCCGCGCTGCTGCGCCGCGCGATCGAGTCGGCCGGGGGCGACGAATTCGCGCGCGCTTCCGCGCTCGCCGCGCTCGGCTATCTCGTACGGGCCAGGGCGGCGATGAGCGAAGACGGCATGCGGGCCTATCTCCGCCGCATTCGGCGCGAGATGGCGCCGCGCCGCGACTCGGTGATCTGGATGACCTGGGCCTCGACCGTCGCGAGCCTCGGCTATAAGGACATGCGATCCGAGGTCGCAGCGCTCGAGCGCGACGGTTACATTCCCGAGGGCGATTTCGACCGCGAACAGTTCGACCTGCGAATCGAGCGCGCGCAATCCGACGCCTCGGGGCTGGCGGCCTTCGCGTTTGATCTGATCGCGCCGCTCGATGACGCAACGTCCACCCTCCTCTCGCTCGCCGGCGTCGAGGCGGCTGCGGCGGGGCGGCGGCTCGGCGCGCTCGTCCCGAAAGGGGAGCGCGGTCGCTTCTGACGCTTGGCTTTTCAGCCCGGGGCGTAGGCGGCCGGATCGAGCGTCGCGGGCCGGCCGGGCAGCGACAGCGCGACCTCGCGCGCGGGCGTCCGGGCGACGATCCGGCCGCGGCGCAGGACGGCGAGGCGGGTCGCGCGCAGCCTCACGGCCTCGATCGGATCAACCGCCTGCAGTAGAACGAGGTCGGCGTTCGCGCCGACCTTGAGGCCATAACCTTCGAGCCCGAGAATCCGCGCCGGAATTTCGGTCACCGCGTCGAACGTCCAGCGGATCGCCTCGCGGCTCGTCATCGGCGCGCCGTGGACCGCCATGTGGGCGACGTCGAGCATGTCCGCGCCGCCGAGGCTGTACCAGGGTCCATGACGCAGTCCTGCCCGAGCGCGACGGGAATCCCGAGCGCGCGCATTTCGGCCACGCGCGTCAGGCCGCGACGGCGCGGATAGGAATCGTGACGGCCCTGCAGCGTCAGGTTGATGAGCGGGTTGGCGACCGCGTTCATGCCCGATTCCGCGATCAGCGGCAGGAGCTTCGAGACGTAATAGTTGTCCATCGAATGCATCGAGGTGAGATGCGATCCGGTCGCCCGCGCGCCGAGGCGAAGCCGATGCGCTTCGGCCGCGAGCGTCTCCACATGACGCGACATCGGGTCGTCGCTCTCGTCGCAATGGAGGTCGACGGGCAGGCCGCGCCGGGCGGCGATCTCGCACAAGGCCTTCACCGAGGCCGCGCCGTCGGCCATGGTGCGCTCGAAATGAGGGATGCCGCCGACGACGTCCACCCCGAGGTCGAGCGCGCGTTCGAGATTGCGGGCGGCGGTCGGCGAGCGGAGATAGCCGTCTTGCGGAAAGGCGACGAGCTGGAGGTCGAGATAGGGCTTCACGATCTTCTTGACGTCCAGCAGCGCCTCGACCGCCAGCAGGCGGTCGTCGCAGACATCCACGTGGCTGCGGACCGCGAGCAACCCTTGAGAAACGGCGAGGTCGCAGTCGCGGCGCGCGCGCTCCGCCACCGCCTCATGGGTCAGATGCGGCTTCAGCCCGCCCCACAGCGCGATCCCTTCGAGCAGCGTGCCGGACTGGTTGAGCCGCGGCAGGCCGAGCGAGAGGGTCGCGTCCATGTGGAAGTGGCAGTCGACGAACGGCGGCGACATAAGAAGCCCACGCGCTTCGATCGTCTCGCCGGCCTCGGCTTCGAGCTTCGGCTCGATCGCCGCGATGCGGCCGCCGGAGACGGCGACGTCCTGTCCCTTGCGGCCGTCCGGCAGGCTCGCGTCGCGGATGATGAGATCGAAAACCATCGCGCCTCCCTAAAGCGCCGCTAATCCACACTAACGCCGCTCCGGCCGGCTTCGCCGTAAGCTGGGCTTGGGAAGCGGTTCGAGGTGAAGCGGATGACGAGGACGGCGAACGCCAGGATGAGCGTCGCGGCGGCCAGAATCAGCACACCGAGGTCGGCGCCCGACCGCTCCTGGACGAAACCGATCATGTGCCGGGTGAGGGCGGTGATGCCGACGTAGAGCAAAAAGCGCACCGGCATGTGCTTGGTGCGGAAATAGATCCCGACCATCGAGCCGATCTCGAGATAGATAAACAGCAGCAGCAGGTCCTCGATCGAGGGGGAGCCCTTCTGGATCATCGCGTAGAAGGCCGCCCAGGCCGCCCACACCGTCGCGGCGCCGATCGCGAACAGTCCCAGCAGGTGGAAGGCCTCGGTCAGGAACAGTCCGATCGGATCGGCGAACGCCCGCATCTTCTTGTCCGCCGCCCATATGCGGGGTGTCGGGTCGGCCATCGCGCGGCTGCCTCCCTGTCTGGCCCGGAACGGCCGAGCCGCCGACGCCCATAGAGCGCGACGACGGTGAGCGAAGTCAACCTTCTCTCGCCCTCTCTCGTCCGATCGGGCCGCCGCTTGAGGCGGGCGGCGATTCGCTGGGCTTCATCACGGGCCAGCGCGAAGCCTGGATCCGGTGGCCGTCACTTCTGCCCGGCGTTGTTCGCCTCGTTCACGGCCGTCACCACCTTCAGCGTCGCCTCCACGACCGCTTCGGGCCTGTCGATCTGGATGTAGTGCCGCGCTCCCGGCACGACGATGTGCTCACCCCTCATCGAGCGGGCGGCGAGGGCTGCGTGGCCGGAGATCCAGGCGGCTTCGACTCCGACGATTTCAGCGGGAGGGACGCCCGGAAACGACTCCGCGACGCCGCGGCTCAGCACGATCAGCGGCTTGTCGCCGAAGTTTTGCGTCGCCGCGTCCAGCTCGGCCGAGTTCGCGTCGATGTGATCCCTCTCCGGCGTCGCCGCCTCGAGCTCCGAAACCACGGCCTCCCAGGTTTTTGCGTCGGCGAGCCGCTTGCGCTGAGCCGCTGCGAGCGCGGCGTCGAGCCTGTTCGGGGCGCGGGGCGTGTTCGCGCAGCCCTGCTCGACCAGGGACGAGGGCCTCTCGAGCCTTCCGTCGCGCGCGTCATCGAGGCAGACGCGCTCAAGTTCGAGCGCGCGCGCCATTGCGGTCCCGATCGCATGGCGCTTCTCCGGCGGCAGGGCGGCTTCGAGCGCATCGACATCGTCGGCGAAGGCCGGATCCACGAGAACGAGGCCCGCAACGTCTGCAGGCGTCGTCGCCGAAAGGTAGACCGCGATCTCGCCGCCGAGCGAATGGCCGACGAGCACGAAGGGTTTCGCGATCCCCGCCGCCGCGACGAGGCGCGCGAGATCGTCCGCCATGTTGCGCACGTCGGCCGGCCGCGTCGCCGCGTCGCTGAAGCCGAGGCCTGCGCGGTCATAGGCGCACGCCCGCGTCGTTTTGGCGATCTCGCCCTGGACAAACCGCCAGGTCTGCATGGTGTTGGCGGCGCCGGCCTCGAACATCACAGTCGGCGCGCCAGCGCCCATGCAGTAGAGATTGAGACGGCGGCCGCCCTCCACGGCGACGAGCTGCTGGGGCGCGATGAGGACGCTGTCGGGAACGACGGCCGGCGGCGTCGACGCTTTCTGCGCTGCGGCGGGCGCACCGTTCCCGAGCGCCAGCGCGACCGCCGCCGCGAAATAACGCAATGCCGCCATCAGCCCCATCCGCAACGTCAGCGCTCTCTCTACCGCGGCTTCTCCGGGTTGCGAAGCGGGGCCGGAGCGACGTTGGGTCGAGGGACCGGTCCCTCGGCTGGCGACAGGCGGCTCGAGATGACGGCGCTTACTGAGGGTTCGCCGCAATGGCTCACCGATTTGACGACTCGGTTCTGAGCGGGCGAGATGAGAACCCTGTTGGATGGAGCGCGGTCTTTGAGACGAGACGACAGGATGGCGGCAAGCGCCGCCTACAAGGAACGCAAGGCTGACGCTGGAATCTATGTCGTGCGATGCGCCGCTTCCGGACAGCAATGGGTGGGCAGTACGCCCGACCTTCGGACGATCTGGAACCGAGTGTCGTTCATGCTCCGCCAGGGCTGCGGTCGGCTGTCGACGCTCCAGGAAGCCTGGAGGAACCACGGCGCCGGCAGCTTCACGTTCGACATTGTCGAGCGTGTGGACCCCGAGAAGCTCACGTACGGCGGCGATCGGACTTTGCGGGATCGGGTTGCGCACTGGCGTGACGCTTAACCGGCCGAGCCGATCTGAGCGCAGCCGGGGGGCAAGCCCGGTCGCGCGAGTGCAGTCGACAATCTCGACCGCGCTCTTTGACGTCACCGCAGCTCGTAACAGTTGATCAGCGTGCGGGGGTTGCGCGTCACGTCGAAAAGGACGCCACACTGAACGAGGGCGTTGACACCCGGATGGCGGAACAAAATGAGGGAGGTGCGGTTGTCGTAGCCGCTCGCATAGCCGGCGATCTCCCAGCCGTCTGCGAGAAGGCCCTCGATGGTCAGGGGCGGGTCCGCGGCCATTGCGACGCCGAAGCCGGAAAAAAAGACGGCCAAGCCCAGGCCCATACGCATGATAGTCCTCCCGCGGCCTCGATGCCTCGATCGGCCCGCCTTGCCTCGCGCCCCGGCCCCTGATATCTCCCGCGGCCAATTTCCTCCCTCAAATCCAAGGATTCCGCATGGCCGCGCGCCAGTTCATCTACCACATGCAGGGCCTGACCAAGACCTGGCCGGGCGGCAAGAAGGTTCTCGAAAACATCAACCTGTCGTTTTATCCGGACGCCAAGATCGGCGTGCTCGGCGTCAACGGCTCGGGCAAGTCGACGCTTCTGCGCATCATGGCCGGCCTCGACACGGAATTCGTCGGCGAGGGCTTCGTCGCCGAGGGCGCCAGGGTCGGCTACCTGCCACAGGAGCCTCATCTCGACCCGGCGCTCGACGTCAAGGGCAACGCCATGCTTGGCGTCAGGGACAAGCAGGCGATCCTCGACCGCTACAACGAGCTCGCGATGAATTATTCCGACGAGACGGCGGACGAGATGACCCGGCTGCAGGACGAGATCGAGGCCAAGGGCCTGTGGGATCTTGACAGTCAGGTCGAGCAGGCGATGGACGCCCTCGGCTGCCCGCCCGACGACGCCGACGTCAGCACGCTCTCCGGCGGTGAGCGGCGCCGCGTGGCCCTTTGCCGGCTGTTGCTGGAGAAGCCCGAGCTGCTGCTCCTCGACGAGCCCACAAACCATCTCGACGCCGAGACGGTGAACTGGCTCGAAGGGCATTTGCGCAACTATCCGGGCGCGATCCTGATCGTCACCCACGACCGCTACTTCCTCGACAACGTGACCGGCTGGATTCTCGAGCTCGACCGCGGCCGGGGCATCCCCTACGAGGGCAATTATTCCGCGTGGCTGAAGCAGAAGCAGAAGCGCCTCGAACAGGAAAACCGCGAGGACGTTGCCCGCCAGCGCGCGCTCGCCGAGGAAAGCGAGTGGATCGCCGCCTCGCCCAAGGCCCGTCAGGCCAAGTCGAAGGCCCGCATCCAGGCCTACGAGGAACTGGTCAGGAAGAGCAGCGAGAAGGCCCCGACCACCGCGCAGATCATCATCCCGGTCGCCGAGCGGCTGGGGAACAATGTCATCGATATCGAAAGCCTGTCCAAGGGTTATGGCGACCGGCTCTTGATCGACAACCTGTCGTTCAGGCTGCCGCCCGGCGGCATCGTCGGCGTGATCGGCCCGAACGGCGCCGGCAAGACCACGCTCTTCCGCATGATCACCGGACAGGAGAAGCCCGATTCCGGCGCGATCAAGATCGGCGAGTCCGTGCAACTCGGCTATGTCGACCAGTCGCGCGACGCGCTCGACGCCAAGAAGACCGTGTGGGAGGAAATTTCCGGAGGCCTTGACATCATCACTCTGGCCAAGCGCGAGATGAACTCGCGCGCCTACTGCGGCGCCTTCAACTTCAAGGGCGCCGACCAGCAGAAGAAGGTCGGAATGCTCTCGGGCGGCGAGCGCAACCGCGTGCATCTGGCGAAGATGCTGAAGAGCGGCGCCAACCTGCTCCTCCTCGATGAGCCGACCTACGACCTCGACGTCGATACGCTGCGGGCGCTGGAGGAGGCGCTGCTCGACTTCGCCGGCTGCGCCGTGATCATCAGCCACGACCGCTTCTTCTTGGACCGCATCGCCACCCACATGCTGGCCTTCGAGGACGACAGCCACGTCGAATGGTTCGAGGGCAATTTTGGCGATTACGAGGAGGACAAGAAGCGGCGGCTGGGGATCGACAGCGTCATCCCGCATAGGCTGAAGTACAAGAAATTCTCGAGGTAGGGGCGCAGGCTAAGGGCCACGATTTTTCCAACGCCACGCGATCTGGTCCTTACCCCAGTTCCGTCACCTCGACCCCCTGCCTCCGCGCCGCCTCGGCGAGTCTAGCGTCGAGCGTAGCCAGCGCGGCGCCGGCGTTCTTGGCGCTCGCCAAATGGAGCGCGTCCGCCGCCGCGAGCTTGGTCGAGAAATCGCGCACAACGCGCTGGGCGAGCAAGAAATCGGCGGCGCCGTGGCTCAACCGCTCGCAATCGGCGCGCATGGCGTCGAAGTCCAGGAGAGCGCCCTCGACCCCGCCGTGAGTCAGCCGTCCGACGCGCAGGTGGCGCGACAGCACCGCACTGACCTCGAGATTGGCGAGATCACTGACAATGACTGTGGCGGTCAGTCCCGAATACCAGCCGCCGGCCTTCTCCGTATGGGCGTCGGCGACGAGGAGAGACATGAGAACGGAGGCGTCAAGATAGATCAATCGAACTCGCCGTCTCGCATTCGGCGAATGATGTCGACCGCATTCTCGCCGTGACTCGAGCGAGACTTGGCCCGCTCCACGATCTGCGCCACCAGTTCACGGGGCGGTTGTCGAATCGGGCGCTCGACTGCCGGGCGGACATAGGCGATGACCTTTCCGTGGCGTGTGATCGCCACCTCTTCGCCCGCAGCGGCCTCATCAACCAGCTTCGACAAATTGTCCTTCGCCTTGGCGATCGAGTAAACGGCCATGCCGCCTCCGTTCTGGCCAGCGATGGCCAATATACGCTTCGGCCCGATGGTCGCAAGCCGGGAGCCCTATCCCACCTTCTCCGCGAGCCACATCTTGATGAGCGACTGATAGGGCACGTCGCGCCGTCGCGAATTTGGGGACGGACTTACGCGCCTTTCTCATAGACAGCCCTTTCCTTCGCGCTCATGTCGCGGGCGGAGATGACGTCTTCAAGAAGCAACCGCCTAGCGGCCTCCGCATAGCGGTAGCCGCAAATTCTTCCAGCCATGGCCACTCGACGGCGCTGAGGGCGCGCGATTAGATAGTGAGATTACGTTCCGGCCGCTTGCGCCCGAACTCAAGGGGGAAATTGGAGGTCGCCGTCTTCGTAAAGATCCAACCAATGCCGCCAAGGGAGGAAACATGTGCTGCCTTTTTGCCAGCCAGTCCCCGGACAGCTACGCTTTTGAGACGCGTTCCATCCGCCTGAACGGCCAAAGCACGAGCATCCGTCTCGAAAAGGTGTTCTGGACGATTCTCCAGCAGATCGCAGCGGCCGAGGAAATGACCGTGCCCCGCTTCATCTCGACGCTGCATCGCGAGGTCCTGCTGCAGTGGGGCGAGGTGTCCAACTTCACATCGCACCTGCGCTGCATCTGCCTCGTGGCGATCGAGACACAACGCGTCCAGCGTGGACCGGGGCCTGCGGAAGCGGCCTGAGCTTCGACGAACGTAGTAAGCCAATAACACCCGCACTCCTCGGGAACCTTTACTGTTTGCGTGACGCCGCGAAAGCGGCGGCTTTTGGTGTGACCGAGTTTTGGCGAGACCGACATGGCTAAAGTGATCCACATGATGGTTCGTGTCCTGGACGAGGCGCGGTCCGTGGCCTTCTACAAGAAGGCCTTCGGGCTCGACGTGGCCGACCGGCTCGATTTCCCGGACTTCACGCTCGTCTATCTCTCGAACGCCGAGTCTCCCTTCGAGGTCGAACTGACGATCAACAAGGGCCGCACCGAGCCTTACGACCACGGCGCGGGCTACGGCCACGTCGCGTTCGTCGTGGACGACCTCGAGGCGGAGCGCCGGCGTTTCGAGGCCGAAGGCCTCAATCCTCGCAAGATCGTCGAGTTCAACCGCGAAGGAAAGCTGATCGCGCGGTTTTTCTTCGTCGAGGATCCCGACGGCTACAAAATCGAGGTGCTGCAAAAGCTTGGGCGCTACAAGTAGAAATCAATAAAAACACAACTAAAGACCAGGAGGAAACACCCATGACGACACGAGAATCTGCGTCATCGAGAGGGGCGTTGTCCCGCCGCGGCTTCTTGCAAAGGTCGGCAGTGGCGGGCGGCTACGCCGCCGCCATCGCTATCACCTCGACAGGCGCGCTGTTCAACGCGTCCGAAGCCTGGGCGCTCGACGTCAAAGGGCTGAAGCCCGAGACCATGAAAACCCTGATCCTCGTCGCGCGCGACATCTATCCGCATGACAGGATCGCCGATCGTTACTACGCGATCGCGATGAAGCCTTACGACGAGAAGGCTGCGGCCGATCCCGCATTGAAGGCGCAAGTCGAGGCGTTCGTCGCCGCGCTCGACGGCGCGGCGGGTCCGGGCGGCTATGTCGGGATCGGCTGGGAAGCGGACCGCGTCGCGCTGCTCAAGACGCAGAGCGCGAATCCGATGTTCGAGACCATCCGTTCCGGCCTGGTCGTGTCGCTCTACAACCAACAGGAGGTGTGGCCGATCTTCGGATACGAGGGCGAGTCCTTCTCGAAGGGCGGATACATCACGCGCGGCTTCGACGACATCACCTGGCTCTAACGGCGCTGGCAAAGCCAATTCATGCGAGGAAACGGACATGGCAGCGAAATTCGATCAGAACGACGACAGCGTCGTCATCGTCGGGTCGGGCGCCGGCGGCGGCACGCTCGGCAACGAACTGGCGCAAAAGGGCGTCAAGGTCGTCGTGCTCGAAGCGGGCAAGCGCTATGACTTCCCGGATTTCATCAACGACGAATGGGCGAGCTTCGCCCAGCTCGCCTGGACGGACATGCGGACGACCTCCGGCAGCTGGCGGGTTCACAAGAACTTTCCTAACCTGCCAGCCTGGATCGTAAAATCCGTCGGGGGAACGACCACCCACTGGGCGGGCGCGTCTCTCCGATTCCAGGAGCACGAGTTCAAGGCGGCGTCGACCTACGGCAACGCGCCCGGCGCCAATCTGCTCGACTGGCCGCTGACGCTGTCGGATCTCGAACCCTATTACGCCAAGGCGGAGGCCAAGATGCGGGTGACCCGCACGGGCGATCTGCCTGGCTTGCCGGGCAACAATAATTTCAAAGTGTTCAAGGCCGGCGCCGACAAGCTCGGCTACAAGGAGTGTCACACCGGGCGAATGGCGATCAACTCCGTTGCAGGGGACGGCCGTGTCGCCTGCCATCAGACCGGCTTCTGCTTTCAAGGCTGCAAGTGGGGCGCGAAATGGTCGACGCTCTACACCGAGATCCCGAAGGGAGAGGCGACCGGAAACATGGAGGTCCGCCCCGAATCGCACGTCGCGCAGATCGAGCATGACTCCTCGGGCAAGGTCACCGGCGTAACCTACTTCGACGCGAATGGCGCCCTGCAGCGGCAGAAGGCGCGCATCGTGGCGGTGGCCGGCAATTCGCTGGAAAGTCCTCGGCTGCTGCTGAACTCGGCGTCTGCGAAGTTCCCCGATGGCCTCGCCAATTCCTCAGGCCAGGTCGGCCGCAACTAAATGCGTCACACGACCGGATCGGTGTATGGGATCTTCGAAAACCCAGTTCACATGTATCGTGGGACCACCATGGCCGGCATCATCCGCGACGAGGCCCGGAACGATCCGAACCGCGGCTTTATCGGCGGATACGAACTGGAAACGCTGTCGCTCGGCATACCCTTCATAGCCGCCTTTCTCGATCCCGGCGCATGGGGCCGCGAATTCACCACCGCGCTCGACGGCTACTCCAATATGGCCGGAATGTGGATCGTCGGCCAGGACATGCCGCAAGAGACGAACCGGATCACGCTCAGCGACCAGAAGGACAAGTGGGGCCTTCCCGTCGTGGACTTGCACTTCGACGACCACCCGAACGACACCGCGATGCGCAACCACGCCTATGCTCAGGGCAAGGCCTTATACGAGGCGGTGGGCGCAACGCGCACCATGCCCACCCCGCCGTACCCGTCGACGCACAATCTCGGCACGAACCGGATGAGCGCCAATGCGCGCGACGGCGTCGTGAACAAGTGGGGCCAGACCCACGACGTCAAGAATCTGTTCATCTCGGACGGTAGTCAGTTCACCACCGGCGGGGCCGAGAACCCGACGTTGACGATCGTGACCCTTGCGATCCGCCAGGCGGACTACATAGCCGACCAAATGAAGTCGAATACGATCTGAAAAAAGGTCGCACGGGCGCGGCTGCGCCGGACAGGTGCAGCCGCAGCCCCTACCTGTCTCCTCCTGATGGCGAAGGCGCGGGCGCTCGCTGTTGCGCCGCAGCAGGAATGGCTTTGCTGCGTCTACACGTCCTTCGCGCTATCGCCCGCCTTGGGTTTGTATGGCGCGCTCGGCCGCGCCTCCGCCCGAGGTCTGAGCGAAGGCCGAGCCGGCCGCGAGCGCGCCGGCCGCCGCCGCGCCGAAAATCAGACCGCGCCGCGCCGTGTTGGGATCGTCCATCGTCGCCTCCGTTCGAGTCCCGGAGCAACGGAAGCCCATGCCTGAGGTTCCGGAGGCCGCGACCAGAATCGTTTTGAAGCGGCGTCGAGGCGTCGCGCGCGCGTCAGCGTGTGAGTCCCGCGGCGGGAATGACGATCACGGTCTCGAGGCCCTCGGCGCGCCATTTCCTCTCGACGGAGAAACCGGCGAGCGCTGCGGCGCGCTCGATCAGCCGAGTGCCAAAACCGGCTGTTTCGGGAGGCCCCGCGAGTCGCGGTCCGCCGGTTTCGCGCCAGTGGATCGCGTAGTCGTCGCGATCCTCCGAGCAGGCGATCGCGACATGACCGGCCTCGGCCGACAAAGCGCCGTACTTGACGGAATTCGTCGCGAGCTCGCGCACGATCAGCGCCAACGTGCCGCCGGGCCCCCAGGTCATGGGGGCGTCGCGGCCGCTGACCGTGATCGTCTTGACGTGCTCGCTGTTGAAAGGAGCGATCAGGAGGCGAAGAAGCCCCATGACGGTCCGCTCCTCCTCCGTCGCAGCAGGTGTCTCGACGAGATAGGCGTGCGCCGCCTCCAGCGCCGCGATTCGGTCCCTCAGCGCCTCGACAAACGGCCGCATTTCCGGCTGCGCGCGCGCCGACAGCGCGAGGACGCCGCCAACGACCGCATAGATGTTCTTGAGACGATGTCTGAGGTCGAGAACGACAAGATCCTGAACGCTCTCCGTCCCAGGGTTGGATGGGTTATCATGCTGATCGAGCATGGTGTTTTGAGTTCCGTAAAGAAACTCCCATAGAGCAGAGCGCGGCGGAAGCGTCTGCACACAAATGCACACTGATCCGATCTTGCCTCCGGCGGGGAAACGGGTCACAAACTCGGCTCGTGATCACCGCCTCGTTTCCCAAGGCAGGCCTCGTCTTGCAGAACAACCTCCTGCTCGCGATGAAGCCTGCGGACTTCGCGCTGTTGCAGCCTCACCTCCAGGCTCTGCGCCTGGAGAGGGACAAAGTCCTCTATGAGCCCGGAGACGAGGTCCGCCATGTCTATTTTCCGCTCGACCCGACGCTGATCGCCTTCCGGGTCGTGCTGGAAGACGGCCGCGCTGTCGAAACGGCGCTGGTCGGGCGCGAGGGCGCGATTTGCGGCGTCGTCAGCCAGGGCCGCCTGCCGTCCTATTCGCGCTCCGTCGTCCTGCACGAGGGTCCGGCGGTGCGCGTCGGCGTGGAGCAACTCGAGGCCGCCAAGCTGAAGTCGCTGTCGATCCGCCATCTTTTCGCCCGCTACTCCGACTGCGTGATGGCTCAGGTGTTTCAGTCCGTTGCGTGCAACGCCACGCATTCGGTCGAGCAACGCGCGGCGAAGTGGCTGGTCGCGGCGACCGAGAGGATTTCCGACAACCGGGTTCCTCTGACCCAGGAGCAGTTCGCCGTCATGCTCGGCGTCGGCAGAAGCTATGTCAGCCGCGTGGTCGGGGCTTTCCGGGAGCGGGGGCTCGTCACCGGCGAACGCGGAGCGATCCTCGTTCTCGACCTCGACGGTCTGCGCGAGGCGGCCTGCCAATGTCAGGAGTCCGTTCGGCGCCACTTCGACGAGGTTCTCAAGGGCGTTTATCCAGATTCCTTGGTCGATGAGGCCTCGTGAGACGAGGCAGGCGATCCTATACTGGCGCCGAAGGCTCCAGCGGCGCGATCTGATCCATCGTGCAGGCCCTCGGCGGCTTATCGTGACGCCGGCGCAAGAACGTCGTCCCATGGCGGAAGCGGCCGGCGGTCACCGGGTCGAAGCGGACTTCCGCCACCAGTTCGGGCCGGACCGGCTCCCACTCGCCGCTGCGCTCTGTGCTCCACCGGCTCGGGCCCCCCGGCGCCTTCCCCGTGAATCCGGGCGCCGCGAATGGCCTCGAGCCTCTGCGTCAAGGCCGGCCTGTCGGCGCTTGCCAAGGTCGACGTGAAGCCGACATGGTCGAGGCGGCCCTCGGCGTCGTAAAGGCCGAGCAGGAGCGATCCGACCACGCGGCGAAGCGCCCTGGGGGGGCCGGCGCGGCCCGCGCCGGCCTTGCCGCATTTCCGACGCAGGCCAAGTCGATCACGCAGCTTTGCGGTTCACGCTCTGCATGGCGAGCTTCGTCAGAAGCTTGTCGGTCTTGGTCTCTTCCTGCAGCGTCTCGTCGAGGAGCTTGGCGGCCTCGTCCAGGCCAAGCTCCTTCGCCCAGGTCTTGAGCGTGCCGTAACGGCTGATCTCGTAGTGCTCGACCGTTTGGCCGGAGGCGACGAGCGCCGGATCGAGCGCGTCGGTCCCCTTGAAGTCGTCCATGAACTCCTTCGCTTCGTCGATAATGCCGAGGATCGCCTCGCAGGTCTTTCCGCGCGCTGGCCGGCCCATGCGCTCGAAGATCTGGTTGAGCCGGTCGATCTGGCCCTCCGTCTCGTCGCGGTGGGTTTCGAAAGCCTCTTTCAGTTCCGGCGTCGTCGCCTCCTTCGCCATTTTCGGCAGAGCGCGCAGGATCTGCTTCTCGGCGAAATAGACGTCCTTCAGCGTTTCGGCGAACAGATCCTCGAGCGGGTTGGACGATTTGCTGCGATTGGGCATGTCTGGCTCCCATGGGTTGCGACCGGAGGCAAACAACCTCAAGAGCCATTGGTTCCAAGATAGCCGCGTCTCACGCAGCTGCGATGCGTAGAGCATCAAAATTTGGCCTTCCCACCGTCCACGCGACCGACCACAATCCGCGAATTGACGGCCGGCGCGACATTGACGCGCGCGACACGTGAGGCTTCGGGCGCAGGGAGATCAGACCATGGACAGCGCGACGCACGACAAGATCCTGGCCATCCTCGGGGGCGCGAGCGAGATGACGATCGCGACTGTTCGTCCCGACGGCTTTCCGCAGGCGACGACGGTGAGCTACGTCCACGACGGGCTGACCCTCTATTTCGGCACGGCGGCGGACTCGCAGAAAGCGCGCAACATCGCGCTCAACGACAAGGTCTCCCTCACCGTCAGCCTGCCCTACGACCGGACTGAGGAGATTCTCGGCCTGTCGATGGGCGCCCGCGCCGCCCGCGTGACCGACAAGGCCGAAATCGCCAGGGTCGGCGAGCTGATGCTCAAGCGCTTTCCCGAAGGCGCGGATTTCGGGCCGGACGAGGCCGACGCCATCGCCATCTTTTCGGTGAAGCCTGTGGTCATTTCGGTGCTCGACTACCGCAACACCATCGGCGACACTGAATTGGTGACGATCTAGCCGCCCGCCCGCTTACCGGTCGGAGGACGCGCGCCAGACTGCGGCAATTTGTCTCGCGCTGCGCATCCGGCGCCTCTGCTACGTGTTTTACGCGGAGGTGCGGCATGTTGGATTGTGCAGCTTTGCGGGCTTCGTCGGTGACGACCGAACCCTTTCCCTATTTCGTGACGCCCCATTTTTTGTCGCGCGAGGACGTGGACGCGGCGATTCGCGACTTCCCGAAGATCGACATGGGCGGGCTGTTCCTGCCGGAATCCTTTGCCTACGGGTCCGCCTTCGCAAGGCTCCTCAACGAGCTGGAAGGACCGCAGGTGCGGCGGATCGTCGAGGAGAAGCTGGGAGTCGATCTCGAAGGCAAGCCGACGATGATCACGCTCCGGGCCAATTGCCAGGCCAAGGATGGCCGCATCCACGCCGACGCCACATTCAAGCTCGCAACCCTGCTCCTGTACCTCAACGAGGACTGGGCGGATATGGGCGGTCGGCTGCGCGCGCTGCGCTCCGGGACGGACATCGAGGACTACGCCGCGGAGGTCGCGCCGCAGGGAGGTCTCGCGTTCTGCTTCCGCGTCCAACCGAACTCCTGGCACGGCCACAAGCCCTTCATCGGCCCGCGCCGCTACGTGATGCTGAACTACTGCAACGATCAGGAGTCGCGCGACCGCGAGGTCGCCCGGCACCGGTGGTCGAACCGGGTGAAGAAGGTCGAGCGGCTGTTGGGGATCGGGA
Source organism: Roseiarcus sp. (assembly GCF_052145395.1). Lineage (NCBI taxonomy): Bacteria > Pseudomonadati > Pseudomonadota > Alphaproteobacteria > Hyphomicrobiales > Roseiarcaceae > Roseiarcus > Roseiarcus sp. The sequence continues at coordinate 4,847 of NZ_JBKQOT010000819.1, read as the reverse complement.
AGATTCCGCAGGCGGCGTGAAAAGCCTGCGACCGCGGCTTTTCAGATCAGCTCGACACGCGCCGCACGCTCGCGCGGGCGGATCGCGCCCGCGACGCCTTGTGCGAATGCAGCGCTGTGAGCCTGGGGGAGATCGCGATCAAGGCTGCGCTTCGGCGCGACGATTTGCGCATTGACGCCAGCCGGCTCCTGCGGGAGTTGCTTGACGCCGGCTATCGGGAGCTTGCCCGTGACCGGCGTTCACGCCGTCGCCGCCGCAGGCCTGCCGCCGATCCAGAAAGGACCCGATCGACCGGATGCTCGTCGCGCAGGCGGCCGTGGTGCGTTTGACGCTGGCGACGGCCAATGCCGTCGTGGCGAAGTACGTGGGTTCTGTGCACCTTCTTTGAACGCCAAGCTTGTCTCGATGTTAAGTCCGCAATGCGGTTAAGTTCGTCGAAAAAGAATTCGGGAGGAGGTTCGCCTTGCAGGCGCTGAGTTTGGCGTTTTCGCCGCGATTCATCGTGCTGACGCTCGCTGCGCTCGCCACGCTGTTCTTTTTGGCCCTGATCGCGGCCGGCGCCGCGCCCTCGGCCACTGCGCCCCTCTGGATCGGCGCGGCGCTGTTCGGCGCGCTGACGGCGCTCGGCGTCCGCGACCTTTTCCAGACCCGGCACGCCATCTTGCGCAACTATCCGATCTCCGCCCACATGCGCTTCATTCTCGAGGAAATCCGGCCGGAGATGCGGCAGTATTTTTTCGAAAGCGAGACGGACGGTCTGCCGTTCTCGCGCACCCAGCGCGCCGTCGTCTATCAGCGCGCGAAAATGGTCCTCGACAAGCGGCCGTTCGGCACGCTGCGCGACACCAACGCGCCCGGCTACGAATGGCTGAGGCATTCGATTACGCCGAAGCCGGTCGCCACGGAGGGTTTTCGCATCCCGGTCGGCGGCCCGGACTGCGCGAAGCCCTATTCGATGTCGGTGTTCAACGTTTCGGCCATGAGTTTCGGGGCGCTCAGCGCCAACGCCATCCGTGCGCTTAACAAAGGCGCGGCGCTCGGCGGCTTCGCCCACGACACGGGCGAGGGCGGCTACAGCCCCTATCATCGCGAGGGCGGCGGCGACGTCATCTGGGAGATCGGCTCCGGCTATTACGGGTGCCGGACGCCGGAGGGGCGTTTCGACCCGGAGAAATTCCGTTCCGTCGCCGCCAACGCGCAGATCAAGATGATCGAGATTAAGCTGTCGCAGGGCGCCAAGCCGGGGCACGGCGGTGTGCTGCCCGGGCCGAAGGTGACGGCGGAGATCGCGGCGATCCGCGGGGTGGAGCCGGGTAAGGACTGCATTTCGCCGGCGGGCCACAGCGCCTTTTCGACGCCGCTGGAGATGGTCGGCTTCATCGCGAAATTGCGCGAGCTTTCCGGCGGCAAGCCGGTTGGTTTTAAGCTTTGCGTCGGCCACCCATGGGAGTTCTTGGGCGTCTGCAAGGCGATGGTCGAAATGGGCGTCTATCCCGACTTCATCGTTGTGGACGGCATGGAGGGAGGCACCGGCGCCGCGCCGCTCGAATTCGCCGACCATCTCGGCGCGCCGTTGCGCGAGGGCCTGGTGTTCGTGCGCAACGCGCTGATCGGAATCAACGCGCGCGAACGCGTCCGCATCGGCTGCTCGGGCAAGATCGTCAATGGTTTCGACATGGCCCGCGCCATGGCGCTCGGGGCCGACTGGTGCAACGCCGCGCGCGGCTTCATGTTCGCGCTCGGCTGCATCCAGTCGATGAGCTGCCACACCGACCGCTGTCCGACCGGCGTGGCGACGCAGGACAAGATGCGCGGCCGCGCCCTTGTCGTCGCCGACAAGACCGAGCGCGTGCGCCATTACCACGCCTCGGTGCTGCACGCGCTCGCCGAACTCACCGCAGCAGCCGGCCTCGACCATCCGCAGAAGTTCAGGCCGGAGCATTTCTCGCGCCGGGTCAACGCGCACGACTCGTCGACCTACGCCGAGCTCTACCCCGCCCTCAGGCGCGGCGAACTCCTCACCGGCGCCCACGACAAGCGCTGGCGGGACTTGTGGGAAATGGCGCGGGCGGACTCGTTCGCGCCGGCGCCGGCCTAAGGTCCCTGCAGTTCGACCGCGACGCCGTTCGGGTCGACGAGGAAACTCTGCCGGATCCCGGTGCCGGGTTGTCGGCGCGGCGGGGAATAAGGAACGCCAAGCCGGTCGAGCCTTTGAAGCGTCGCATCGAGGTCGTCACAGGCGAAGGCGATATGATCGACGGCGGCGCCGGCGCCGTCGGCCCCGGGACCCGCGAGGGTCAGGTGGACCACGGGCTTCTCGCCGTCGTAGAGCCACGCCCCGGCGAAGCCGAACGGCGGCCGAAAGCCTTCGATCAGGCCGAGCGCGTCGACATAGAAGGCGGTCGTCTCCTCGAGGTCCCGGGCGCGAATGTTCACATGATGAAGGGATACGGCCACGTCGGTCTCCGCTCATCCAGCCCTTTTGTAAGAGTACCCGAGCGGAACCAATCGCGCCATGGAGCGTTTGGGACAAAATGGCGCCGAAGTCGGGGCGTAGGGTAAACAATCGCTTAATACAGCGACACGGCGCAGAAAACGGGGACGATCAAGAAAGGGCGGGTGAACGGGAGGACTGAATGAGCGGCCACACGGTTGTCCACCGAGGGCCGGGGGTTTCGTTGAAATCCCATGTCTTGAACGCTCACCTCGCATCGATCAAGACTTTGCGGATCGCGGAGAGGCGCGAGGCGATGACGGCGCTGCTGTTCGAGGGACGGCGGCGCATCTGGGTGACGGAGGAGGTGGCGAGAATGGAAAAGCGCCGCAGCCTCATTGACGACAATCCGGCGTCCGGGTGAAGCTGTCGGGCCGGATCGGACGGGTCAGGCGCGGATCTCCCTCTTCCCGCGTGCGGTGAGAGGGAAGGTCGGCGGCTCCGTTCGCCCGGCGCCGCGTCGTGCGAGGGTGCGCAGAGGCGGCATGTCGCGGGCGGGGAGGCGGGGTGCATGTCCAACGAACGATGGCGGAAGAGGGTTCTTGGCGACCGGCGGCTGGCTCCGGAAACCCTGATGATGGGCTACGGCTACGACCCGTTCCTTTCGGAACGGTCGCTGAAGCCGCCCATCTTTCACACCTCGACCTTCGTCTTTCGCACGGCCGAGGACGGCAAGGAGTTCTTCGAGCTCGCCTATGGCCTGCGCCAGAAGCGGCCGAACGAGGAGCCGGGCCTCATCTACAGCCGGATCAACAACCCGGACCTCGAGATGCTCGAGGACCGCCTGGTGATCTGGGACGAGGCGGAAGACAATCTCGTGTTCGCTTCCGGCATGGCCGCGATTTCGACCACGCTCTGGGCCTACGCGCGGCCCGGCTCGGCCGTTGTCCATTCCGGTCCAGTCTACGGCGGCACGGACTTTTTGCTGAAGCGGATCTTGCCGCAATTCGGCGTGAATCCGATCGAGTTCCCCGCCGAGGGCGGGACCAAGGCGATGGAGGAAGCAGTCGATCGGGCGCGCGAACTGGCGCCGGTCGCGGCGCTTTACCTTGAGACGCCCGCCAATCCGACCAACGGCCTCGTCGACATCGGCCGCGCCAGGGAGCTCGCCGACGGGCTTGGCGGACCGGAGGGCCGGCGCACCGTCGTCATCGTCGACAATACGTTCCTCGGACCGCTGTTCCAGACGCCCATCGCCCACGGCGCCGATCTCGTCGTGACCTCGCTGACCAAGTATGTCGGCGGCCATTCCGATCTGATCGCCGGCGGCTGCTCGGGAACAACGGCGGCGCTCGATCCGATCCGCGGCATGCGGACGATCCTCGGCACGATGTGCGATCCCCATACCGGCTGGCTGTTGATGCGCTCGCTCGAGACCCTGAAGCTCCGCATGACCGCGGCGGCCGAAGGCGCGCGCAAGGTCGCGGAGTTTCTCAGCGGCCATCCCCGCGTCGCCTCGGTCTGGTATCTGGGCTTTCTGCCCGAGGATCACCCCGACCGGCCACTCTTCGAGCGCCAGTGCAAGAGCGCCGGCTCGACCTTCGCGTTCGAGGTGAAGGGCGGCGAACCCGAGGCCTTCGCCGTCCTGAACCGGCTCGAGGTGATCAAGCTCGCCGTCAGCCTGGGCGGAACCGAGACGCTGGCCTCGCATCCGGCGTCGATGACCCATTCCGACATCCCGCATGAGGAGCAGTTGCGCCTGGGGATCACGCCGGCGCTGATCCGGCTGTCCGTCGGCATCGAGAACCCGGACGATCTGATCGCCGATCTCGACCAGGCGCTGAAAGCCTGACGCGGCGGACAAGGACTCTGCCCGGACGGAGCGCGCGATGGGCGTCCGCGCCGGCAGCTCTGTTGCTGGCGCGGAGCCGAAGAGAGGGGCGCCGTTTCGCCATCGTTTATGGGTTTCGAACCAACCACTTGCCGCCGGCTTCGCGGTCGACTGCGGACGCGAACTGGCGCGGAAAGCGCGGTTCGGCCTCGTTTTGCGGCCGGTGGAACGCTGGTTTGAGCCCGAAGACGCGCCTTCGACGCCGCTCGCGGCATGCGGTTTTGGAGAGAGGCCGAGCAAAATCAATGTGTTATGCTCAAGATTGTGAATCGTGCGCGCTCAATTCAGGGTCGTTTGACCCATTTCAGACACATTTAAGCACGCAAGCGCTGGCCGTTCGAGGCCAGCACGGGACGCAAGAGGCGGGTAATTACCCACCCCCTATCTTCTGAGGCGGGCTCGGCGGGTTAGATCGGGCTCAGGGGAGGACACCGACGATGACGGCGAAGGGGTTGGCGCCCTTGAGCTTTGCGTATCGACGGTTGTGCGGACGTCGGCTTCCGCTTCGGCGGCCCACATGGC
>NZ_JBKQOT010000818.1:0-2645 GCF_052145395.1 Roseiarcus sp. | reverse complement strand
GTCAACCGAAGAGTCTGGTCGCAGCCGGGCGGCCATGGCCACTATCTCGGTCGACACTGGGTAAACGTCTGCCAGTAGGGGCGAACCAACAAACGTTCGGGCGTCGGCCGGTTGGGAAGGCGCCCGGAGAGGGGAAGTATCCTGGGGAACCCCTCACGTCTTCGCGTTCAGCGCGGCTCTGGTTAAGTTTTATTAACGTTCATTCATTTTCCTTACCTGAACAACTATTCATGGCAGGGAAGTCTACACTTGGGCTTTTTCCATGAATTCGCGCGTTGCCGCCGGTTCGCCTTTTTTCGATCATAATCGTTGCGGAATTCCTCGGCATGGTGCGCATCGAAGCGTCGATGGGCGGTCGCCCGAGACGCGAGAGTTCAAGGGGCCTCGCCTCTCGGGGGGCCAGTGGAGGGTAAAATGCGAAACACGGTTTCCAAGGCGCTCATCGCCGGCGTTGCGGCGCTTTCGCTGGGCGCGTCGCTGGTCGCGACGACCGAACCAGCCGCGGCCCAGTGGCACGGCGGGGGCGGCGGCTGGCACGGCGGAGGCTGGCACGGTGGCGGCTGGCATGGCGGCGGCTGGGGCGGCGGCTGGCATGGCGGCGGAGTGTGGCACCCCGGTTATTGGCGCGGTGGCGTCTGGTACGGCGGATGGTGGGGTCCCGCGGCGGTCGCCGGGGCTATAGCGGCCGGCGCTATCGCAGCTGGGGCGGCCTACCCCTATTACGGATACGGATACGGATATGGCGCCCCCTACGGCGGCGGCTGCATCCAGAACCGTCCGCTCTATGCGCCGAACGGCGCATGGATCGGCAACGGGCCGGTCAACGTCTGCCAGTAAGCGGGCGCAGGCGACGTCAAGAGAAGGGCCCCGCGGCGCGCGGGGCCCTTTTCATTTGGGCGCCGGCCAGAACGATCCGCCGGTCATCGGCCGCGGAACCCCGGTCGTCGTCGGGAAGGACAGCGGCAACCGGCGCCGCGACCGCAACGCCAGATAGGCGAAGCACTGCGCCTCGATCGCGTCGCCGTCGAAACCGATCGCCTCGACCGGCTCGACCGGGACCGCGAGCCGCTCGGCGAGTTTGCGCATCAGCACGGGATTGCGCCTCCCCCCTCCCCCGACCAGCCATCGTTTCGGCGCCCGAGCAACCTGTCGCAGCGCGGCGGCAGTCGCCTCGACCGTGAAGGCGGCGAGCGTCGCGGCGCCGTCCGCGTCGCTCAAGTGTTCAACAGACCCTGCTGCTGCGGCGAAGTGGTTGCGGTCGAGCGACTTCGGCGGCGGCCGGTCGAAGTACGGATCGCGCATCATCGCCGCGAGCGCGGCGGCTTCGACCTGGCCGCTCGCCGCAAGCGCGCCGTCCGCGTCGAAGGCGACCCCCCGACGTTTCAGCAAAAAATCGTCGATCAGCGCGTTGGCGGGCCCAGTGTCGAAGGCGACGATTTCGCCCTTCTCCCCGAGCCAGGTGACGTTGCCGACCCCGCCCCAGTTGAGGATCATCATAGGGCGCTCGAGCCCGGCCGCCATGGCCGCGTGATAGATTGGCGCGAGCGGCGCGCCCTCGCCGCCCGCGGCGACGTCGGCCGAGCGGAAGTCGCAGACGACGTCGATCTCGAGCTTCGCCGCGGCGCGCGCGCCGTCGCAAAGCTGCCGGGTGTGGCGGGCCGCGGGCCGATGCAGAACGGTCTGGCCGTGCAGTCCTATGAGCGCAACCGTTTCGCGCGTGACGCCGAAGCGTGCAAAAAACGCCTCTACGGCCCCGACATGGGCGTCCGTCACCTGCCCTTCGAGATCCGCCTGCGGCCTCTCCGCCTCGCCCGGATCGGCCACGACCGCGCGGAGCAGGCGGGAGACGGTTTCGGGATAGGCAAACGTCGCCGCCGGGCCGGTCTCGACCCGCGTCGCGCCGTCGCTCCGGATCAGCGCGACATCGATTCCGTCCATCGACGTGCCGCTGATCACGCCGACGGCGGTCGTAAGACCGTCAGCGCTCAATGGCTCGCGGCCTGGTTGGCGCCAGGCGCCCAGAGCACGTCGGCGGCGCCGAAATCATTAGCGGCGCGCGCGGCGACAAACAGATAGTCCGACAGCCTGTTGATATAGGCGAGCGCGGCGGGACCGACCTCCTCGCCTTCGATGTCGGCGAGCGCTACGACGCTCCGCTCAGCGCGCCGGCAGACCGCGCGGGCATGGTGCAAGGCGGCCGCGGCCGCGGTTCCGCCCGGCAAAACGAACGAGCGCAGAGGCGCGAGGTTGTCGTTGAGCGCGTCGATTGCCCGTTCGAGCGCCTCGACCTGCGACGCTGCGACGCGGAGCGCCGCGCCCGGCGCCTCGCCTGCGGCCGCAGGCATGCAGAGATCCGCGCCGAGATCGAAAAGGTCGTTCTGCACGCGAGCGAGATCGGCTTCGATCGCGGCGAGCGTAACGTCCTCAGAGCCGCGGGTGTGAAACCGCGCGAGGCCAACCGCGCAGTTCGTTTCGTCCACGTCGCCCATGGCGACGAAGCGCGCGTCCGTCTTCGGCCGGCGGGTCCCGTCCCCGAGCCCGCTCTCGCCCTTGTCCCCGGTGCGTGTGTAGATGACGTTCAATCGGACCATGATCGCTCCAGGGTGTGGCGTCGGCCGGCCCTCACCCGGCGGCCTTCGGCCGCC
>NZ_JBKQOT010000817.1:0-5865 GCF_052145395.1 Roseiarcus sp. | reverse complement strand
AGGCCGATCCCGTACAGTTTTCCGATGGGGTGGCCGATGAGGCCCAGCGATTCGGCGTTGTCGAACAGGCCCTCGATCAGACTGGTCGCCCACTGGCCGTAGGCGTGCGTGACGAGGCCGCCGAGTCCGGTCCACAGAATCGAGCCCAGACTGAAGCGCCACCGAGCGAGCAGGCCGGATTTCTGGGCCTCCTCCACCTCGCGTTCCGCCTCGTCGATCGCGGGAGGCGCGGTTGTGGCGGGGATCGGGTCGTGCTGCGACTGGATGACGGCGGAGGGCGCGAGCGGGGCCGGGCCGTCGTCGACCGCGATGCGCGCATCGTCGAGGCGGAAGGCGCGGGGGCGGGGCGGGCGCTCGGTCATGCCAGACGGTCCCCGATCAGGAATTGCAGCGCGCGGTCAAGCCGGATGTGCGGGGCGGGCTGGCCGCGCTGCGTGATCGGCGGACGGAAGTGGACGAAGCGCCAGTCGTTGTCGGCCTCGGGGAGCGCGATGGCGTCGCCCGCGAAGATCGAAGCCGGGTCGGCGGGCAGTTCCCCGGGAAAGACGGCGGCCTCCGCGACGCCGTCGAAGACGTCGCCGCCGATCGTCTCCCCCTTTTCCGGGACGCCGATGATCGCCTTGAGAATCTCGCCTTGCTGGCGGATTTCCGCCTCGCGGGTGGCGCGTATGGCGGCGAGCGCAATGACGTCGATCTCGGCGCCGACCCCCTCCGCGCGCGCAATGGCCCTGGCGGTCAGGAGGCGCAGGATCGCCTCGAGCCGGTCGTGGCTCGTGTGGTGCAGGTGGTCGGCCTTGGTGGCGGCGAACAGGATTCGGTCGATCCGCGGGCGGAAGATCGAGGCGAAGCTCGAGGCGCGGCCGGCGCGAAACGCGGAGAGGACCTCCGAGAGCGCGTTCTCGAGGTCGCTGAGCGCCGCCGGGCCGGAATTCAGCGCGGTCAGCGCGTCGACGAGCACGATCTGGCGGTCGAGCCGGGCGAAATGATCGCGGAAGAACGGCTTCACGACATGGGTCTTATAGGCTTCGTAGCGGCGCTCCATCATCGCCGCCATCGTGCCCGAGACGATGGCGTCCCCCTCGCCGAGGGGGATTGGCGCAAAAGTCAGCGCCGGCGAGCCTTCGAGGTCGCCCGGCATCAAAAAGCGGCCGGGGGGCAGGGTCGAGAGCGCGTAGACGTTCTCGCGCGCCTTGCGCAGATAGGCGGTGAACTTTTCCGCGATTTCGCGCGCGCGGTCCTCGTTCGCTTCGGCGTGGACGTCGAGGCCCGCGAGCGCGGCGCGCCAGCCGGCCGCCAGCGGCGCGCGAGCGGAAGTTTCGCTGGCGGCGAGGGTTTCGCGCGCCCAGGTCGCGTAGGTCTTGTCGAGGAGCGGCAGGTCCAAAAGCCACTCGCCGGGATAGTCGACGAGATCGAGCGTCAGGCTGGCGTCGCGGCCGCTCCAGCGGTTCGCGGTCTCGAATTCGATCGTCAGCCGCAATTGCGAGATGCGCCGCGTGGACTGCGGCCACTGACGGTCGGGGCCCATGAGGCTCGCCACGTGGTCCTCGTAGCCGAAGCGCGGCACGGCGTCGTCGGGTTGCGGCTCGAGACGCGCCCGGGTGATGCGCCCTTCCGCGGAGGCCGCGAGCACTGGCAGACGGGCGCCGGCGATCAGGTTGCTGACGAGCGCCGTCAGGAACACCGTCTTGCCGGAGCGCGACAGGCCGGTCACGCCGAGGCGCACAGCCCCGCCGGCGAAGTAGTCGCCGAGCGAACGGGCGACGAGCCCCGCCTCGAACACAAGATCGGAGAAGACAGACAAGGCGGGGTCCGCGCGTGAAATCAGCGGCGACTATTTAGGGGGCGCTACGCTCTTTGGACAGAGGCTCAGTCCGTCTCGGCCTCGAGCTCGGAGGGGGTGAGGAACAGGACAAGCACCCCGCCCTTGCGGTGGATGTCGCTCCACGAATCGATCTCGAAATCGATCACGGCGACGGCGCCGGTCGGATATTTGACGTTGACGCGCCGCAGCTCCGGATCGGCGCCGTAGCCGGCGAGTGTCGCGGCGAGCTCTCCGATCGCCGGATTGTGGCCGACAAAGCCGATGGTCTCGATCGAATCGGACAGGGCGCGGGCGCGGGCGAACAGCATCGCCTGGGTCGCGTCGTAGAGCCCGATCTCCTCCTGCAACTCGACCCGGCGCGGCCACTGCGCGGCGAAGATCTCGGCGGTCTGTACGGTGCGCAGCGCGCCCGAGTGGACGAGCACTTCGGGTAGCCTCTCGTGCGCGGCGAGCGCGCAGGCGACGCGGCGGGCGTCGTTGCGGCCGCGATCGGTCAGCGCCCTCTCGTAATCGTCCTGCCCGACGCCGGGCTCGGCCTTCGCGTGACGGATCAGGTACAGACGGCGCATAGGTCGCAATAGCTCTTTGGCGGCGGTCCGCGCAAGAAGGCCGCGCCCAAAAGTCGCAGGCGCCAAGCGTGGCGCAATCTCAGGGGCTGACTGTGAGGGGGCGGCGCGGCGTGGCGAAACGCGCGCACGGGGGCTGATCCTGACGGAATATCTCGTACCGATCGTGACCTTCCTGTGTCTCATCGGCGCCGCTTCCGCCGGCGCGTTCATCAATGTCCGGCTGCCGTCCAGACACGTGGCCGAGGACACGGTCGAGATCGTCAGACTTTCATCGAATATCTTTGTCGTGATGACGTCTGTCGTTCTCGGTCTGATGTTGAACTCCGCAAAAAATACCTATGAGATCAATAACAGTAACGTTCACGCCCTTGCCACCGAGGTCATCCTGCTGGATCGGATCTTGCGCACGCTGGGCCCCGAGGCTGACGAGGCCCGTCCGCGCCTGGTCGAATACGCCCGGACGGCGCTCGATGAGGACGATATTCTCGAGGCGGGCCTGCAAGCGGAGGCTTGGCTTGACGCAGCGGGCGCGAGCCTCCGGGCGATAAAGGCCTCGACCGATCAGAAGCCGGCGGTCTGGAACGACGCGCGCCAGATCTATCGACGAGTCGTGCAGGAGCGGTGGGTCGTCATAGACGCCGCGGGCGGAACGATCCCGGCGCCGCTCATTGTCGCCTTGACCGTCTGGCTGCTCGTCATTTTCGCCGGCCTCGGATTTCGGGCGCCGCGCAACGCGGTCGTGACGACGACGTTCGTCGCGACGGCGTTGCTGCTCTCCAGCGCTCTCTATCTCACGCTCGAGATGGACAGGCCGGCCTCCGGCCTGATCCAGATCTCCAACGCGTCTTTTCAACGCGCGCTGGCGCAGCTCCTGCGGTGAGACCGATTCGCGAAACGGCGCAAGCCTGGGCTTTCCCCCTTCAGCGCTCTCGGCGGCTCAGGAACGCCAGCTTCTCGAACAGGTGCACGTCCTGCTCGTTCTTGAGGAGCGCGCCGTGCAGCGGCGGGATCAGCTTCTTGGCTTCGCGCTCACGTAAAGTCTCGGGCGACACGTCCTCGTTGAGCAGAAGCTTCAGCCAGTCGAGCAGCTCGGACGTGGTCGGCTTCTTTTTCAGGCCCGGCGTCTCGCGCAGCGAGAAGAACGAGCGCATCGCCTCCTCGACGAGGCGTGGCTTGATCGTCGGATAGTGCGACTCGACGATGCGCTGCATCGTCTCCGTGTCGGGAAAGCGGATGTAGTGGAAGAAGCAGCGGCGCAAAAAGGCGTCCGGCAGCTCCTTCTCGTTGTTCGAGGTAATCAGGACGATCGGCCTCAGCTTCGCCTTGATCGTCTCGCCGGTCTCGTAGACGTGGAACTCCATCTGGTCGAGCTCGAGCAAGAGGTCGTTGGGAAACTCGATGTCGGCCTTGTCGATCTCGTCGATGAGCAGCACCGGGCGGGCCGGCGAGACGAACGCCTCCCATAGTTTTCCCCGCCGAATGTAATTCGAAATCTCGGAGACGCGCGGGTCGCCGAGCTGCGAGTCCCGGAGGCGCGAGACCGCGTCGTACTCGTACAGGCCCTGCTGCGCGCGCGTGGTGGATTTCACGTGCCAGGCGATGAACGGCGCGCCGATCGCCGAGGCGATCTCCTGCGCGAGCAAGGTCTTACCGGTGCCGGGCTCGCCCTTGACGAGCAGCGGGCGCTCGAGCGCGATGGCGGCGTTGACCGCAGTCTTCAGTTCCTCGCCCGCGACGTAGGATTTCGTGCCCTCGAAACGCATTTCGGTCCTCAACGTGACACCCGGTGGCTGCAGCTCTCTCCGTTGACCTATAGCGGCGAGCGCCGCCTCACGCCATCGCGCCCTTCACTGTCTCGACCAGCTGCTTGAGGGTGAAGGGTTTGGGCAGGAACACGAACTTCTCCTCGCCGGGCAGGTTGCGGGCGAAGGCGTCGTCGGCGTAGCCCGAGACGAACACGACCTTGGCCAGGACGCCGCGGCGGCGCAGCTCGGTCAACATGGTCGGCCCGTCCATCTCGGGCATGATGACGTCGGAGACGATCAGGTCGATCGGGCTGCCGGCCTCCTCGACCACCTTCAGCGCTTCGACGCCCGACTCGGCTTCCAGCACCGTGTAGCCGCGCGAGGCGAGCGCGCGCGCGGCGAAGGCGCGCACCGCTTCCTCGTCCTCGACCAGCAGAATGGCGCCGCGGCCGGTGAGGTCGGCGGCGGGCTTGGCGGCCTCCTTGACGACCGGCGCTTCGCTCTCGGCCTCGACGAGGCGGGGCAGCAGGATGCGAAAGGTCGCGCCCTTGCCCGGCTCGCTGTCGCAGAACACGTATCCCCCGGTCTGCTTGACGATGCCGTAGACCATCGACAGGCCGAGGCCGGTGCCCTTGCCGACCTCTTTCGTAGTGAAGAAGGGCTCGAAGATCTTGTCCAGCACCTCCGCCGGGACGCCATGCCCGGTGTCTTGGACCTCGACGAGCACATAATCGGCGGGCGCGACGCCGCGGTCCTTGAGGTTCTCGCATTCCGCCGCCGGGAAGTTGCGGGTGCGGAGCGTGATCTTGCCGCCGTGGGGCATCGCGTCGCGCGCGTTCACGACAAGGTTGACGATCACCTGCTCGAACTGGTTCAGGTCTGCCTTGATCAGCCACAGGTCCCGGCTATGGACGACGTCGAGCGCGATCGGCTCGCCGACGAGACGCCGCAGCAGCATCTGCAGTTCCGACAGCACGTCGTTGAGCTGCAGAGTCTGCGGCCTTAACGTCTGACGGCGCGAGAACGCCAGCAGCTGCCGCACCAGGCCGGCCGCGCGGTTGGCGTTCTGCTTGATCTGCATGATGTCCTGGAACGACGGGTCGGTCGGCCGGTGATTGGCGAGTAGCAGGTCCGAATAGCCGATGATCGCGGTCAGGACATTGTTGAAGTCGTGCGCCACGCCGCCGGCGAGCTGGCCGATCGCCTGCATTTTCTGGCTCTGGGCAAGGTTTTCCTGCAGGGCGCGCTGCTCGGTCGTGTCGAGCGCGAACACGATCGCGCTCGCCCCTTCGTCGCTTTCTGGGTCCGCGGCCGAAACGAAGAGGCGCGCCGAACGCGCGGGCTCCGCGCCCTCGAGCGCGACGCGGCGGCTGGACCGGGACGACAACCGAGGCTGTGACAGGCCCATGATGACCGCCTCGAACATCCACTACGAGATCGCCGAGCGAACGCGGGCCACGACCCACGGGGGTATCGGCGCGATCCACCTGCTGGTGCGGAAACTCGGGCTTGATCAGGCGATCGACCATCACCTCGGGCTGCTGAAGATCCAGTTGCCTTATCACGACTCTGACCACGTGTTGAACATCGCCTACAACCTGTTGGCCGGGGGAACGTGCCTGGAGCACCTGGAATTGCTCCGCAACGACGAGGCGTACCTCGACGCCCTCGGTGCCCGGCGTGTGCCCGACCCCACCACGGCTGGCGACTTCTGTCGCCGCTTCGACAC
>NZ_JBKQOT010000816.1:0-9225 GCF_052145395.1 Roseiarcus sp. | reverse complement strand
CGCGACAAAAGCGCTGCATTCAATTCGAAGGAAGGATTTTCGGTCGTCGCTCCGATCAGCGTGACCGCGCCGTTCTCCATCACCGGCAGGAAGGAATCCTGCTGGGCGCAGTTGAAGCGGTGGATCTCGTCGACGAACAAGAGCGTGCCCTGCCCCTGCTCCCTCCGGGCGCGGGCGACGTCGAAAATCTTCTTAAGGTCGGCGACGCCCGTATGGATCGCCGAGACCTGGACGAAGGCGTCGGACCGCATGGCGCCGATGAGGCGGGCGACGGTCGTCTTGCCGCTCCCCGGCGGCCCCCAGAAGATCATCGAGCCGAGCGTCGGGGACTGCAGCAGACGCGTCAGCGCGCCGTCCGGCCCGGTCAGATGCTCCTGCCCCGAAACCTCCGCGAGGCTCGTCGGCCTCAGCCGCTCGGCGAGCGGCGCCGGCGGCGGCTCGCCCCGAGGACTCGCGTCGTCGAAAAGGTTCATGGCTCGTTGTCCCGCGCGGGCGCGACGCTGTCCAGCGCGACTCCTACGGAGCGCACGACCGCGGACCGGCCGAAAAGTGGAGGCGGCGGGCCGCCTCGTGCGGCGATGGGTCGGCTTGCCCCCCGGCCGCGAGCGGCTATGCTCCGCGCGCCTTTCAAAGCCAGCGAGTCGGTCATGTGCGCCTTCGTCCTGCCTTACGTCCCTTCCGAGCGCCTGGGCTTCGATCCGCACAGGCTCGATCGGCTGACGGACGCCATGCAGCGTCAGATCGATGAGGGGAAGGCGCCGGGTCTCTCGATGCTGATCGCCCGCCACGGCAAGATCGCCTACCGGCAGTCGCTGGGCGAACTTCGGCCCGGCGGCCCGGCGATGAGCGACGACGCGATCTTCCGCATCTATTCGATGACGAAGCCGATGGTTTCGGTGGCCGCGATGATGCTTGTCGAGGAGGGGCGGCTGTCCGTCCTCGACCCCGTCTCGAACTACATTCCCGCCTTCGCCGACGTGAAGGTGGGCGTCCCGACCGGGGACCGGCTCGACTTGCAGCCGCTCGCACGCCCGATCACGGTGCAGGACCTGATGCGCCATACCTCGGGCCTGACTTACGGTTTCACCGGAGTCACGCCCGTCCAGAAGCTCATCAAGGCCGCTAACGTACTGAGCGCCGACCGGACCACGGCCGAGAACGTCGAGGCCATGGCCGCGCTTCCGCTCATGCATCAGCCGGGGACGGCCTGGGAGTACAGCGTCTCGACCGACGTGCTCGGGCGCATCGTCGAGATCGTCGAGGGCGCGCGCCTCAGCGACGTCCTACGGGCTCATATCTTCGGGCCGCTCGGCATGACGGACACGGCCTTCTTCACGCCGCACGCCAAGCTCGCCCGGCGCGCTGACCCGTTCTCGTTCGAGGTCATGATCGCGGCCGGCGCCGATTCCGTGAACATCGACTCGCCGCCCAAGTTCGAGTCGGGCGGTGGGGGCCTCGTCTCGACCCTCGCCGACTATACGCGCTTCACCGCGATGCTGGCGAACGGCGGCGCATTCGCGGGCGCCCGTCTGCTGAGCCCCCGGACGATCGCCTACATGGCGAGCGACCACCTCGACGCGAAGGTCAACCGCAACCACGCCCTCTTGTGGCCGGGCCACGGCTTCGGCCTCGGCGTCGCGGTGCGGGTCCGCGACGGACTGGCGCCGAGCGCGGGCAGCGTCGGGGAGTATTTCTGGGGCGGCATGATGGGCACGACCTTCTGGATCTCGCCGCGCGACGACCTTTTCGCCATTCTCATGGTGCAATCGCCGGAATACCGCGAGTATTTCCGGGTCGTGTTCCGCAATCTGGTGACCGCCGCGCTCCTCTGAAGCGGCTCAGGACGCAGTCGCTTCAGGCGGCTTCGGCGTACCTGACGGCGAGGGCCGTCGCCGTGACGCGGTTCAAGGGCGTCGCGTCGATGTCGGCGCTTCGAACGCTGTCGACGTCGAAGCGGAGTTCGACGATCGCATCGGCGTCGTAATCTTCGGCCTCACGGATGAGCGCCTGGACGAGGGCGGAGCGGTCTCTTTCCGTGAGCGCGGCCGCCCCGCCCCGCCAGGCGACGGCGGCCCGGATGCGGCCAATCGCTCGATGAGCGCGGCCGCGTTCGATTACCTTGTTGGCGCTGACTTTCATTTGTGCTGGACTCTGCATGTCGTTCTCGCCCGGCAGCGGCCGTTGAAGGCACGCCTTGCACCGGCAAGCGCACTGTCATGCAGAACCGCATAATGGGTCCATCCGGAAGCCGCGGCTCACGCGCAAGCCGTCCGTAAAGACCAGGACAGCGGGGCGTCCTCACCACACCCCGGAGTTCGGCGTCGACGCCCAGGGCTCGGCGGAAGCGAGCGCTTCGCCCTTCTGGAGAAGCTCGATCGAAATCGCGTCGGGCGTGCGGATGAAGGCCATGCGGCCGTCGCGGGGCGGGCGGTTGATGGTCACGCCTGCGTCCATGAGCTTCTTGCAGGTCGCGTAGATGTCGTCGACCTGATAGGCAAGATGGCCGAAATTGCGCCCGCCGGTGTAAACCTCGGGGTCCCAGTTGTAGGTCAGCTCGATCAGCGGCGCCTGGGTTTTGCGCGCGCGCTCGGCGTCGCCCGGGGCGGCGAGAAAGACCAGCGTAAAGCGGCCCTTTTCGCTCTCCGTCCGGCGCGTTTCGACAAAACCCATCAGCTCGAAGAAGGCGATCGTGGCCTTCAGATCCGTAACACGGATCATGGTATGCAGATATTCCATGGCGTTGGCCCTCTGTCTTGGCGTGACCCCCTGACGCCAGAATGGCGCCTCGGCGACGAACCGGCAGGCCCGCAGCCGGTTCCGGGAGTCGGTGACTTCCGCTTGAGCGAGCTTCCGCCGCCCAGCCGGCGATTTTGGGGACGCTTTCCTTGCGCACCGCCTTTTGTTTTACGCCCGACCGCGCGTTCTTCCCGCCCGCCGTGCGCGCGATCGCCTCGCTGATTGAGGCCGAGCCGGAAGAGACGCACGAGATCTACCTGATCTGCGAGCCTGACGACGTGACGCCGGGCTTCGACCGGCTCGCTGCGCGGTTACGCGAACGGATGAACCTCCTGACCCTCGACTTCTCGTCCTACGACAAGAGCCTTTCGGGCAAAGGCCGGTTCTCCCGCGCGGTGTTCCGTCGCCTTTTCCTCGCCGAGATCCTCCCCGCTCCGATCGAGCGGATCATCAGCGTCGATTCGGACATGCTGATCGTGCGGCCCGGCCTCTCGCGTCTCGCCGGCTTCGACTTCGCAGGCAAGCCGCTCGCGGCCGCCTACGACATGATTTTCCTCATGGATTTCAAGGGCGAGGAGGACGCGCTCGTGCGCCAGTTCCGCCGGTCGCGCCAGGGGCTCGGCCTCGCGCTCGACACTCCCTATTTCAACGCCGGGATGATGGCGATCGACCGCGCCGCCTGGCGGCGGGAAAAGCTTACCGAGCAGGTCGCAAAGGCGCTTGCCGAAAATCCTCAGCGCTATCCGTTCATGGAGCAGGATGCGCTCAACGCCACCCTCAAGGGCGGCTTCGCGCCGCTCTCGCCGCGCTACAATTTCATGGGGGATTTCTTTCTCCTGGACCTGGAGCGGCGGATCGATCCGATCGTTCTGCATTTCGTCAACGCGCCGAAGCCGTGGACGCTCGACGCCTGGAAAGGCGAGGCGCGCTTCGCCGAGACCTACCGCGACTGGTTCAAAAAATCGCCGTGGCCGGAATGGGCCGAGGGGCCCGAGCGGCCGGGCTGGCGGCGCTCGCGGCCGCCGCTGACGAAGGCGAGGCGCGAATTTGCCGCGCGGCTCGCCCGCTTCCTACACGCGCAGCGCTTCCTCGACGGCCCGCTACAGTTCGAAGCTTGACGCGCGCCATCGATCCGCTCTCAAGCTCCGGACAAGCCGGCGCCGCGACAATGCCACCGAGGCCGCCTCCTTCGCGGCCGGCGGCTACTCCGGGGCGAGACGATGAAGCTTGTGACCAGGGCCGCGCTCGCGAGCCTCGCGCTTGCGACGCCGGCTCACGCGGCCGACCTGTTCGGCGCCGCGCCGCCCGCGAGCTTCCCGGCGTCTCAGGCGCCAACGGCGATCGAGATCGGCTCGAACTGGTATCTGCGCGGCGACATCGGCGCGAGCTTCGACGACGGGCCAACCATTTCCTACGCGCCTGTGTCCGTACCGCCGCCGGGCGCCGCCGGCCTGCCCTTCGCCGCGTCAAGCAGTCCGAACCGCCCGCAGCACGACCTCCGACGGCGCCCTCGGCTTCGGCTACCGCTTCCGCGACTATCTGCGCGTCGACGCGACCTGGGACTACCGCGCCGGCGCCGGCCTGAACCGCTCGGCGACTGTCGTCTGCCCCTACGGCCTCTACGGCGAGCCGAGCTTGTCGACGGGGTATTTGCAGGGCTATTTCTACAATCCATTAGACACCTGCGACGGCGTTATGAGCGTGCGGCAGCACGCCAACACCTTCCTCGCCAACGCTTATGTCGATCTCGGCAATTGGAGCGGGCTGACGCCCTATGTCGGCGGCGGACTCGGCGCGACCATCAGCGCGATGCAGGGCAGCCTCAACTATTACGAGACCGCCAACGGCCAGACCTACGCCGCCGACCTGACCCCGACCGGCGCCTATCCGCTCATCTGGGTCGACCCCTATGGGACGCCGATCACGCCGCAGCCGGCCATCCCCTTCGCGCCGCAGAACTGGAACCGCACGATCAACTCGACCACCTACGGCTTCGCCTGGGCGCTGATGGCGGGGTTCAGCTACCAACTGACTCCGAGCGTGGCGATCGACGTCGGCTACCGCTACCTCAACAGCGGCGCAACCCGCACGCTCGTCAATCCGCAGACCGGAACAACGCTGCATCAGAGCAATGTCTCTCAGCAGGTCCGGATTGGCGTCCGCTACCTGATTCAGTAGGCGGCCGTCGCGCCGCTTGACGCGGCGGGCCTTTTTGGCGTCCAAGGGCCCCCAAATGAGCGCGGGGGACGCCTGATTATGTTCCGGACCCTGATGACGTCGCGGCGGTTCGCGCCGCTTTTCTGGTGCCAGTTCCTCTCCGCCTTCAACGACAATTTCGTCCGCAACATGCTTGTGATGCTGATCTTGTTCCGCTTCGGCGCACAGGACAGCAGCATGAAGATCCTGATTTCCTCGATGGTCTTCGTCCTGCCGGCGATCCCGTTCTCGGCGCTCGGCGGCGAGATCGCCGATTCGCACGACAAGGCAACGATCGCTCGTCGCCTGAAGCTCGCCGAGATTGCCGTACAGGCGATCGGGGCAGCCGGCTTCGCCCTGTCCTCCCTCAACTTGCTGTACCTGGCGCTGTTTGGGCTCGGCTGCATCGCTGCCCTGTTCGGCCCGATCAAATACGGGATCCTGCCCGACCACCTTCGGCGCGAGGAGCTCGTCGCCGGCAACGCCTTGGTCGAGGGCGCGACCTACGCAGCGATCATCTGCGGCCTGATTGTCGGGGGGCTCGCAGCGGCGAACGGCCGCTCGACCCTCGGGGTCGTGACGCAAATGATGGTCCTCGCCGTCGCCTGTTACGCGGCGGCACGATTCATCCCGCCGACCGGGGTCGGCGCGCCGGGCCTCAAGGTCCACTGGAACGTCGTCGCCTCGACTTGGCGGATCATTCAGGATCTCCGGTCCGAGCGCCGGCAGTGGGTCGCGGCAATGTCCACCAGCTGGTTCTGGACGGTCGGCATCGTCGCCCTGTCGCTCGTGCCGGTGATCGTCAAGGCGCGCATCGGCGGCGGCCTCGACGTCGAAATCGCCGTCAACCTCATCTTCGCCGTCGGCGTCGGGCTCGGCTCGCTTGCCGCGGCGCGGCTGTCGCATGGACGGATCGAGCTCGCGCCAGCGCCGTTTCTCCTCCTCGTGCTCGCGGCGACACTGGTCGATCTGGGGCTGGCGACCCGCGGGCTGCCGCCGGCCGCTCGCGAGGTCCCGCTCTCCGAATTTTTCACGAGCCCGTTGGGCATGCGCCTGGCCTTCGATTTGTTCTTCTTCTCCGCAGCGGCCGGGCTGTTCGTCGTGCCGATCTTCGCGGCCATCCAGGCTTGGGCCGGCGAGGACCGGCGCGCGCGCGTCGTCGGCGCGGTCAACGCGCTGAACTACCTCATGATGGTCGCCGGCTCGGTCGTGACCATGGTCCTGCTCCAGGTCTTGGGCCTAAGCGAGCCGACCGCGCTCGTGCTGCTCGGCCTCGCCAACGTCGTGGCGGCTGTCTATGTCTTCCGCAACCTGCCCGCGAACACGCTCGCCTTCTGCGCGCGCACCGCGTTGCGGGTCTTCTACCGCCTCGAAGTCGCCGGAGCTGAGAACCTTCCCCGACCGGGCGAATGCGCCGCGATCGCGGTGAACCATGTCTCGTTCCTCGACGCCGCGGCGTTGACCGCGATCATGGAAGAGCCGCCGCTCCTCGCCGTCGATCGCGCGGCGGCGCGGCGCAGGTTGCTGGGACCGCTGCTGGCGTTCGCTCGGGTCCGGCCGCTCGACCCGGCCCGGCCGCTGACCGCCCGGGCGCTGGTCGCCGAGGCGCGCGCGGGCCGTGCGCTGGCCGTCTTCCCGGAAGGACGCACGGCGCTCACTCCTGTCCTGCTGCGCGACTATGAGGCGCTCTCGCTGATGATCGAGAAGACCGGCGCGCCGGTCACGCCGGTCCGCATCGAAGGCGCGGAGCGCACGGTTTTCTCCCGACTCGATCCCGCACAGGCCGGACGGGCCCTCCTCCCCAAAATCAAGGTCACGGTCCTGCCGCCGCGACGGCTCGCGGTTCCCCGCGCTCCGGATGGTCGGGGGCGCCGTCGCGCCGCGGGGGTCGCGCTCGCCGATCTGATGGCCGACGTCGTGTTCGAGACGACCGACATCCGCCGCACGCTTCACGCCGCCTTTGAGGCGCAGGCCCGCAGGAACGGTCTTTCGCGCACCGTCGTCGAGGACCCGCTCGCAGGGGCGCTGACCATGCGCATGTTCCGCATCGGGGTCGGCGTGCTGGCGCGCAAGATCGTCCAGATCTCGGCCGCGGGCGAGACGATCGGTCTGATGCTGCCGAACGCCAACGGCGCCGTGGTCACGTTCATGGCGCTGCAGGCGACGGGTCGCGTGGCGGCGATGCTCAACTTCACCGCCGGGCCCGCCAATCTGGTCGGCGCCTGCCATTTGGCGCAGATCCGGCTGGTGCTGACCTCGCGCGCGTTCGTCGAGAAGGCGGAGCTTGCCGACGTCGTCGAGGCGATCAGCCATGTCGCACGCATCGTCTGGCTCGAGGACGTGCGCGCGAGCGCAACGAGACGCGACAAGCTCGTCGCCGCGCTGACGGCCGGCCGGGCGTTTGCACCGCGCGAGCCCGACGATCCGGCGGCGGTTCTGTTCACCTCGGGCACCGAGGGCGCACCGAAGGGCGTCGTGCTCTCGCACGCCAACATTCTCGCCAATTGCGCCCAGGTCGACGCCCGCTACGATCTCCGGGTCTCCGACATCTTCTTCAATCCGCTGCCGATGTTCCACGCCTTCGGCCTGACGGCGGGATGCCTGCTCGGTCTCATGACCTCGATGCGAGTCTACCTCTACCCGACGCCCCTGCACTACCGGCAGATCCCCGATCTCATCGACAGAGTGGGGGCGACGGTGCTGGTCGGCACCGATACGTTCCTGACCGGCTACGCGCGTAACGCCGACGCCGACGGCTTCCGGTCGCTCCGCTATGTTATTGCCGGCGCGGAGGCGCTCAAGGCCGAGACCCGGCGCGTCTACTTGGAGAAGTTCGGCCTCGCCCTGTATGAGGGCTATGGCGTGACGGAAGCCTCCCCGGTGCTGGCGGTCAATGCGCCGATGTTCAACCGACACGGAACGGTCGGCAGGCTCCTGCCGCACATCACCCCGCGCATCGAGCGCGTGCCCGGCATCGACGAGGGCGGGCGGCTGTTCGTCAAGGGGCCGAACGTGATGATCGGCTACTACCGCGCCGATAATCCCGGCGAGCTCGAGCCGCCCGCCGGCGGCTGGCACGACACTGGCGACATCGTGGCGATCGACGCCGACGGTTTCGTCGCCATCAAGGGCCGGGCCAAGCGCTTCGCCAAGCTCGCCGGCGAATTGATCTCGCTCGGCGCGATCGAGGATCTCATGTGGGGCCTGTGGCCCGACGACGTGGTCGCCTGCGTGGCCGCGCCCGATCCGCGACGGGGCGAGCGCGTCATCCTCGCCACGACCCACGCGGGGGCGACCAAGGCCGAGGTCGACGCGTGGATGAAGATCAAAGGCGCCTCTTCGATCATGGCCCCCGCCTCGGTGGTCGTGCTCGACGCGATACCGTTGCTGGGGTCGGGCAAGACCGACTACATCGCGCTGGCTAAGGCTCTCCGGGAGCGGGGGGCGTGAGGGCGGCCCCCTTTGCCATTTCTGCCTCCGGAATCAACCTTTTCAAGGCTTTGCGGCGCCTTTTCCAACCCTCTCTTACGAGGGGCGGACGGCGGCGTGTGTAGAAGAGACGTATTTATAAGGCCAAGCAAATTATTTATGGTGCAATAATTGGTTAAGTTTTTTCATACTATAATAGTGTATAATGTCCAATCACCGTGTACGAAGTTAAAATTCTCGGTGGGCTGAATAACGCCTGTCCGGTGTCTGGAATGCTTCGCAGCATATATGGTGGCGGAGCGGGAAGACCACCCTCGTCAGGGCCGCAGAGTCCATTCTTCGCCGCGCGCCTCTCAATCGGATGCCGCCGTCGGGACGATCGGGCCTCTCGCCGCGGAGGCCGAGTAAGCGATGCCGCGCCAGTCATCTCAGCCGGCCCGGGACAAAATTCTTCTAATAATGCCGCGCTCTTGATGTGGGTCAATGCGCCTGCCGCCGTTTAGTGTTTGGGTCCATTCGGAGGAGACTTACGATGCCTACCGGTTATACCATTTCCGATATTTTGACTTTCATATCGATCGTTCTGCTCAGCGGAATTGTTCCCCTCGGTGTGTGGATCGGTCGCGACAACGTGCGAATCATCAGGCGCGACATCGTGCGCCAGTTGGAGAGCCTTTTTGGCTTCGCGGAGGTCCATGGCCAACCTCTCATCATCCCGACGTTTGAGTTGGTGAAATATAAAATATGGGCCGTGTCCCAACTTGTGGTGTAGCTCGGCTGGAGCAAGCCGCTCGCGAAGCGCGCTCTCCATAGCGCCGTAGCGAGCGAGCGGCTTGCGGTCGGTCATCGCCGAATCTCCGGTAG
>NZ_JBKQOT010000815.1:0-2856 GCF_052145395.1 Roseiarcus sp. | reverse complement strand
GTAGCACTCGGCGCAAAGCCATTCGGGAAGTTTTGAGCCTTCGACCGCGAGCCTCCAGAGAATGCGCGTCGGAACGGTCTGACGCGGCTTGCCGCCGGAAAGGAAATAGACCATCCAGGCCGCGCTCGCCCATTGGGTTGGGTCGGCCTTGGCCGCCGCGAAGGCTTCGACCATCGCGGTGAGCTTGGCGCGCGTCGAGGTCGCGGAATCGAGGCGTCGATAAAGGTCGGAAAAGGCCTTCATGCGGCGCTCTCTGCGCCGGGCGCTGCTTCGTCCTCTTCGCCGTAAGCGGTCTGAAGGGCGCGAGCGTCAAGGCCCTTCTCCCGAAAATAGCGGGTCAGCGGCCCGGTGAATCCATGCGTCGCCAGAATGCGCTCGGCGCCGGTCGCCTCGACCGCCGCCAGGAGCCCCGACCAGTCGGCGTGGTCGGAGAGCGGAAAGCCGCGGTCCAGGCCTCGCCGGCGGCGGTTTCCCCTGACCTGCATCCAGCCGCTCGCGAGCGCGTCGGAATAGTCGCCGAACCGATTGAGCCACGGGCTCGCCGCGGCGGAAGGCGGGGCGACGATGAGCGCCTGTCGCAGTTCGGATTTGTCGGCGACCTCGGTGACGAGCCGCGTCGGCGGAATGATGATTCCGGCGTCCCGGTAAATGGCGTTGACCGGCTCGATCGCGCCGTGACAGACGATCGGCCCGATCGAGGGATCGAGCCGGGCGAGCAGGCGCTGCGCCTTTCCGAGCGCATAGGCGAAGAGGACGCTCGCGCGTCCGGCGGCGACGTTCTCTCTCCACCAGCTTTCGATCGCAGCCATGGTCTCGGCCTGAGGACGCCAGCGGTATATCGGCAGCCCGAAGGTCGATTCGGTAATGAAGACGTTGCAGCGCTGCGGCTCGAAGGGGGCGACGACGCCGTCGGCCTCGAGCTTAAAGTCGCCCGACGCGACCCACACTTCTCCGTTCCGCGCGACCCTGACCTGTGCCGATCCGAGGACGTGGCCGGCGGGATGGAGCGAGATTTCGACGCCGTTGCGGGTCAAAACCTCGCCATAGTCCGCCGTCTCGATCGCCACGTCGCCGAGTCGCCTTCTGAGGATTGGCGCGGTCAGGGGATGACACAGGTAGAGGTCCGACCCGAAGCGGGCATGATCGGAGTGGGCGTGGGTGATCACCGCGCGTGAAACCGGGCGCCACGGGTCGATATGAAAGTCGCCGGCCTCGCAATAGAGGCCTCGGTCGGTCGGTGCGATCAGGTCCATCGTGCGAAACCGGCTTTATGCCGACGGCGCCACCCTATCCGCGCCCGGCGCTGGAACGCCAGATTTTAGCGGCCCCAGGTCTCGATTCGGGCTTGCCGATAGCCTGGATTGGTCGTGTCCCGGCGCTGAGCGTTTTCCCCCCTGTCTCATGCGGACTTTCTTCTCAAGGAAGGTCTCTTCATCGTCGAGCGTCGCAGCCCGACGTCTACGAGCGGGGCCTTCGTACTCGCGCCGCAACGCCTTGCAGGAACGCGATCGCAAGTGACGATCGGCCGCCGGGGATCGACCGTCGGCTCTGCAAAGTCCGCGACTTCGATCCGGGCCGGCGCATATCCTGGGCTGGTGCAAATCATTGCGGATAAACAGAAATTGTGCTACGCTTCTTTCATGAAACGGTCAGATATGAGGCGAAAGGCCTACTGCGCGCTTGTCGCCAAAGCAGCGGCTTCGTTTTGCTTGCAGAGGGCGAAGCGTAAAGCGAATTTGGCATTCGGACCGTTTTCGGCGCCCAAGCGATTGAAAAGATGGGGTCGGCGCCAAGATCTCTGGATCGTCGCGCCGTCATCGCGGGCGGCCGAAGGGCGACCGAGAGGGTGTCCGTCTCCCGACCGGCTATGGCGGCGTTTCTCCCGACGGCGCCCTGGCAATTACAATTTGGCCTCGCACGCCGGACAACGCACCGAAAAGGCTCGATTCGGACGAAATCAATCCAAGTCCGGGAAAGGCCCGAATTTGCGGAGCGGCGCGTCCGGGCTGCGCACCGCCAAGGGATTCCAAACCCGGAGATCGATGGGCGGACGCTACCCCGCCCACCCCTGCGCCGCGATGCCGGCGAAGAGCAGGAGCCCCGCGTCGCGGTAGGAGCGGAACAGGCTGAGGGCGGTCGCGGCGTCGGTGTCCTCCACGCGGGAAAGCTGCCAGGCGAGATGGGCGGCGTAGGCCGCCCAGCCGATCAGCGCAATGGGGCCGCCGCCGGCGAGCAGGATCGCCGCCAAAGCCAAGGCCGCGGCGGCGGCGTAGAAGAGACCGACGCCGAGCCGGGCATGGCCGGCGAACAGGCGCGCCGTCGAGCGGATGCCGACGATCGCGTCGTCGCGCGCGTCCTGCATGGCGTAGATCGTGTCGTAGCCGATCGTCCAGCAAAACGCGGAAAAGTAGAGCAGGACGGGAGCGAGCGCGAGGCTCGCGAAAGTCGCCGCCCACCCCATCAGCGCGCCCCAGGAGAAGGCGAGACCCAGCACAGCCTGCGGCCAGGACGTCACCCGCTTCATCAACGGATAGACCGCAACGATCGCCAGCGAAGCGATCCCGAGCCCGATCGAGAAGCCGTTGAAGCTGATGAGCACGAATAACCCGACGAGCGCCTGCGCGACGAGGAAGACCGCTGCGGCCCTGACGCTGACCCGGCCGGAGGGCAGCGGCCGGTTGCGGGTGCGCTCGACGCCGGCGTCGAGCTTGCGGTCGAGAATGTCGTTGTAGGTGCAGCCGGCGCCGCGCATCACGATCGCGCCGATCAGGAACAGCGCCAGATCAGCGAGGTTGGGGCCACGGTGGAGCGCAAGCCCGGCCAGCGCCGTTCCCTGCCAGCAGGGAGCGAGCAGCA
>NZ_JBKQOT010000814.1:0-2709 GCF_052145395.1 Roseiarcus sp. | reverse complement strand
CTCGGGCAGATTCTTCGCCTCGCGGCAGGCGGATGCGGCAAATCACCGCTGAGGCCCCGCCATTTCATCGCTCCGACGCCGCTCTACGATGTCATCTCACCACCATCGGCCAGGTGAGATGGTCGCGGAAGAAGGGCGGCGATCGGGCCAATGACAAGATCGCCTCACGAACGGCGCCACAACGGAGACCGCCGGAATTGTCTCCCGCGCCCCGGGCTCTGGCCAATCTTCGGAGACTGCGGCGAACGGTCAAAGACCTCCTGAACGGCTGAGCCGAACGAACGCCGAAGACCGTGTCACCTGCGCGCGTTGTAAGCGAACGCCTCTGCGGTCGTTTCGGCGATCGCCCGCATCAGCGGCAGCTTTTCAATCGGCTTATTGGAGGCGATGTCGCGCGCGAGCAACGCTAGCTCGTAGGCATAGGGCCCGGGCTTCTTCGTCGCAGGCCCCCGCAGCGCCAAAGCGCTGAGCGCGCAGGTTTTCGCCCAGTAGGCCCGCCGCCCAGGCAGATAAGTCTTCATCAGCGCGTCCACCCGCTGTTTCTTCGTCCTGGCGGGCGCCAGCAGGTTTTCGATCGTCTCGCCGGCCTCGAACCAGCTCTGCGCAGTCGCGCTCCCGATGACGGCGGCATGCGCCTGCGCGAGCGTTTCGGCGTCGGCTTCGAGTGGCAAGAGGTTCGCAAAAAGTTCGGCGGCCGCCTCCACAGCGCTCGTCGTGTCCGGCGTCAGCGGACCGAGGCCCAGCCGTTCGACGAGCCGCACGAGTTCGTAAGGCGGCGGGACCCCGGCGGCGAGATTGTCGGCGAGCGCTAGGCCAAGCATCCTTTGCGCTCCGGCGAGATCGGCGTCGGACGACGCGGCGGAGGATTTGACTTGCTCGAACAGCGCGTCGACTTCGGCCTTGCCGATGTCGTCCATGCACAGGATTTCGGCGACGCCCTGCGTCTTGATGAGCACGGCGAACGCGTTGTGTGCGCGGCCCTTGTGGGTCGCGAAGACGAGGCTGCGACCGCCCGAACCGTCTGAGACGGTCATCCTGATCTTGCGAAGTTCGTCGGCCGTGGTCATGACCGGTGCGCCGACTTTCGGCCGCAAGGCCCTGACCGCTGCGTCGGCCGCCGCGCGCCGCGCCTCGGGGACCCAGGTCCGCATGCGAACCAGCCGCTCGACGAGCCGGCTGTCGACACTGCGTCCGGAGATCGCGGCGAGCCCGTCGAGCGCGAACACCGCGATCTTCTGATCGGGGTGCAGCGCGAAACCGACGAAAGCCAGCGCGAGCGTTCCTTCCGCCTCGCTGGCGAGAACGTGCAGCAGTTCGGCGGCGGTTTCGTTCGGAAAGGCCGCCATTATGCTCGACAATTGCGCCTGGAGCGCGAAGCCGTCACCGTCGACCTGTTCGACGAGCTCCGCCAGCGAGGAGGTGAGACTCGCCTTTAGCTGCTCAGGGCTAACCGGCACGAAGTCCGCCTGTTCGAGGCTCGCCACGGCCGCCTGTTTCAGCACCTCCGGCGTCGGCCAGCCGGCTTCGGTCAGGATCCGGGAGAGCGACATCGCGGCGACGCCCTGCAGTTGGTCGGATTCGGCCGCATCGTCGATCATTTGCAGGATGTCTTCCCGCTCGTCGCGGGCTTGCCTGAGGCCGCCATTGCCGTCAATGCGCACTTTGTCGAGCACCTCGATCAACGCGCCGCCTATCCAGGACAACTCGTCGTCGTCGGGCTCATCGAAGGCACAGAGATCGAGGAAGCGGGCCAGCAACTCCGTGGCGCTGCGCTCGTCGTCGCTCAGCCCCATCGCTTCCTGAAGCGCAAGGAGTTCGGACGGATCGAGCTCCTCGAGCAATTGCGCGCCGGCCGACCCCGCGCCGCCGCGCGCAGCGCTGGCCCGTTTCGGCGATCTCGTCTTGCGCGTGCGCTTGGCTGCCGGCTTCTTCATGACCCGCTCCCTTAATCCGAGAATCTCCAGATAGAGGGCTCGGTCAGCCTAAGAGTGCCGCCGGCGGCGGCGTTTCTCAAGCTGGAAGCGTCGCCGTCCCCGGCCGATGCGCTTCGGAGGATGCCGGCTCCCCGTCGCGAGCCGACTAGCGGCGAATTTTCTGTCATCAAGACACTCCTCTTTCTCGTGGGGTTTGACGAACGCGTGACACCGAACGCCTCACGCTGTTGAGGTCGTCGGCGGCGGCCTCAATTCCGCAATCAACCGCAGGATGTTGACCAAGAGGTTTCTTTCGAGCTGAGCTGCTCTTGGATATCCGCCTGGCGTCGATGATCTCAAGCCGGGCGATATGTGGCTCGTGCCAGCGGGCATCCCGCATTCCATCCAGGGTCTGGAGAGCGGATGCGAGTTCCTGCTGGTGCCCGATCTGTTCGAGCTGATCATCGCTTTGGCGCGAGCGGCTCGGCCGGCGCGATCGCCGTCATTTCGCCGCGCGTCGGCGTCGCGCTGGTCGGCGTCGCCGTCGCCACCGCGCTGGTGCCGCCGCTCGCTGCGGCCGGGATATTGCTGGCGCGCGCGGACTTTCTGTTGGGGGGGCGCCCTGCTTCTCGCCGCGACCAACGTCATCGCCATCCAGTTTGCCTTTTCGGCAATTTTTTGGGTGAGCGGCTCTCGGCGGCCGACGTCGATGAGACAAGAAGGCGTCCTCGCCTCCCTGCAGCGTGACTTTCCGAGCATCGCGGTATGGGAAGTTTTTGAGACTAGCCCGTTTCAC
>NZ_JBKQOT010000813.1:0-19977 GCF_052145395.1 Roseiarcus sp. | reverse complement strand
GTATGATGGTCCGCATCGACGCCGCTCTGGCGGCGCTTCCCTAGAGCAGATTGCTGTTCCTAGCTTAAGCTAGGCCCCATCCTGCGGCGAGCCGAAATGGCCGCGCAGGCGCTCTTCGGAGATTTCGTCAACCATGACCAGCGGGTCCCAGACGGGCGCTGAAACGACACGCTCGCGCGGAATGTCGAGGGTCACGCTCCGAGCCTGCCAGTCGATGTCCGTCGCCGGACGCAGCGGAATCTGAACGAGCTTTCCGCGCAGCCAGCCCCGCGTCGCCACGATGAGATAGCGGACAGTCCAGCGGATGTCGTCGATGAGCACATTGTCGACCGAACCGACCTTGCCGTCCACGCCGTGGTCGGCGAATCCCTTGATCGCCGCGGCGCTGCTGAGGCGCCGGTCGCCGTCCGTTGCGACGCCCGCCTCGCCGCCGAACTCCGGCGCGCTCCAGGCCGGATCCCATCCGTAGTGGTCGAAGAGGCGCTGCTCCAGTTTGACCGTCACCGCCTCGTCCTGGCGCGCCTCCGGACTGGCCTCGACCTGCCGGGTGGTCAGGTTGACCGACACCGCCAGTTCGCCGGCGAAATTCAGCATGGGCAGCGCCGGTCTCGGCGGCAGGCGGATCGACGCGACCGCCGATGGGTGGATCAAGACCTTGCGGCCGGGCAGCCATTGGCCCGTGTCGACCACCATCCAGCGCACCCGCCGCCGAGAGTCGAGCAAAAAGTCCTTGACGGCGCCGATGCGGCCGTCGCTGGCGGCGATGGGGCGTCCGATCAGGCCGCTCGCGGCGAACAGCATAGCCGTTCCTCTCGATTCTCGCGGTTCCGCCCCCGCTCGCGCGTGGCGAGAGGTTGGAAATGGCAGGGCGCCCTTTAGTGCCGGAAATGGCGCATGCCGGTGAAGACCATCGCGACCCCCGCGTCGTCGGCCGCCGCGATCACCTCGGCGTCGCGCACCGAGCCGCCGGGCTGGATGACCGCGGTGGCGCCCGCCTCGATCGCCGCCAAAAGCCCGTCCGCGAACGGGAAGAAGGCGTCGGAGGCGACGACCGAGTTTTTGGTGCGCGGCTCGGGCCAATCCGCGGCTTTTGCCGCGTCGAGCGCCTTGAGCGCCGCCACGCGCGCAGCATCGACGCGCGACATCTGCCCTGCGCCGATCCCCGCCGTCGAGCCCTCCTTGACGTAGACGATCGCGTTCGACTTCACGTGCTTGGCGACCTTCCAGGCCATCTTGAGGTCGGCCATCTCGGCGGGCGTCGGCGCGCGTCTGGTGACGACCTTAAGCGCAGCCTGGTCGAGGACGCCGCCGTCGCGGTCCTGAACCAGAAGGCCGCCGGCGACCGAGCGCACGGTCAGGCATTTCGCGCGCGGGTCCGGCAGGCCGCCAGCGATCATCAATCGAAGGTTCTTTTTCGACGACACGATCGCGATCGTGTCGTCGTCCGCCTCGGGGGCGATGATGACCTCGGTGAAGATCTCGACGATCTTTTTGGCCGCCGCAGGGTCGAGGCGGCGGTTCAACGCCACGATGCCGCCGAAGG
Organism: Roseiarcus sp.; assembly: GCF_052145395.1. Taxonomy (NCBI): domain Bacteria; kingdom Pseudomonadati; phylum Pseudomonadota; class Alphaproteobacteria; order Hyphomicrobiales; family Roseiarcaceae; genus Roseiarcus; species Roseiarcus sp. The sequence goes on along the minus strand of NZ_JBKQOT010000813.1, from coordinate 18,434 downwards.
CCGAGACCGGATCGCAGGCCAGGGCCTTCTCGTAGGCCTCGACCAAGCTCGCGCCGACCGCGACGCCGCAGGGGTTGCCGTGCTTGACGATCGCGACCGCGGCGCTCTCGGCGGGGTCGAATTCGGCGACGAGTTCATAGGCCGCGTCGGTGTCGTTGATATTATTGTAGGAGAGCGCCTTGCCCTGGACCTGGCGCGCGGTCGCGACGCCGGGACGGGTTTCGGCGGTAAGATAAAGCGCGGCGGCCTGGTGCGGATTCTCGCCGTAGCGCAACGCGCCGAAGGCGTCGTGCAACACGCCGCCGAAGGCGCGCCATTTCGGCGTCGTCTCGCCGATCTCGCCGTTGAGCCAGTTGGAGATGGCGGCGTCGTAGGCAGCCGTCCGGGCGAAAGCCTTCTGCGCCAGGCGACGGCGGAAGGCGAGGCTCGTTGCGCCCTCGTGGCGGTCGAGCTCGGCGATGAGCTCGGCGTAGTCGGCGATGTCGACGATGACGGCCACGTCCTCGTGGTTTTTGGCCGCCCCGCGGACCAGGGCCGGTCCGCCGATATCGATGTTCTCGACCTTGTCCTCGAACGACGCGCCGCGCTTCAGCGTCGCCTCGAACGGATAGAGATTGACGATCAAGAGGTCGATCGTGGCGATGTCGTTGGCGATCAGCGCCGCCTGATGGGTCGGATCGGCGCGGATCGCGAGCAGCCCGCCATGGATGCGCGGATGCAGGGTTTTGACCCGCCCGTCCATCATCTCGGGAAACCCGGTGACCTGCGCGACGTCGACGACCGGAAGCCCCGCTTCCCCGATGGCCGCCGCCGTTCCGCCGGTGGACAGGATCTCGACGCCCCGGGCCGTTAGCGCCCTGGCGAGATCGACGAGGCCCGTCTTGTCGGAAACCGAGATCAGCGCCCGTCCGATCTTGACGACATTGGTCGGCATCAACTCCTGCTCCTCGCGCCTCCGGCGTGTTGCGGCGCCATAGCACGGAACAAATGCGGGCGGAAACGGCAAGGATCACGAAAAGTTAACCTCCCAGGTCCCTCGGGCGCGTCATCCGGATTCGAGGCTGGCGCGTTTACCCCAAGGACGGTTTCCGCCGTTTGTTCCGAGGAGCAGCCTATGATGAAGACCATCGCGCTGGCCGGTTTCGCCGCCTCTCTCCTGGCGTCTCCCATCGCCCTTGCCCAGACCGGGACGTCGTCCTCTTACGGCTCCTACGGCTATGGACAGCAAATTCCGACCCAATCGCTGACGCCGTTCGACCGAAGCTGGAACCATTTCAACGAATCCAAGGTGCGTGCGGAGGAATCCGCGGAGTGGGTGCGGGCACGAGAGGCGGGTCCCGAACCCGTTCTAGGACCGAATCGACGTCAAGGGACAGGACAGCGGGCGCGGGTTGACGCGCCGGTGCGGAAGTCCGAAAATTGGCCGCGCTGACGAAGGCCAACGCCTTCGGCCGAATCGACACCGGAGGCGACGGCCCATGGACCTGCGACTGACCGAGGACGAACTCGCGTTCCGCAAGGAGGCGCGCGCGTTCGTCCGCGACAACCTGCCGGCCTCGATCCGGGAAAAAACTGTCGCGGGCCGGAGGCTCGCCAAGGAGGACTACGTTCGCTGGACGCGCATTCTCGCGGACAAGGGCTGGGCGGCGCCGCACTGGCCGGTTGAATGGGGCGGAACCGGGTGGGGCCCGGTCAAGCAGTCGATTTTCCTCGACGAGGTCCAGCGCGGCAACGCGCCCGAGGCGATCGCCTTCGGGGTCAACATGGTCGGGCCGGTCATCTACACGTTCGGTTCGCGGGCGCAGAAGGAACGGTTTTTGCCACGCATTCTCGATCTTCGAGACTGGTGGTGCCAGGGCTTCTCGGAGCCCGGCGCGGGGTCGGATCTCGCCAGCTTGCGGACTACTGCGCGCCGCGATGGCGACTCGTGGGTGATTTCCGGCCAGAAGACCTGGACCACCATGGCGCAGTACGCCGACTGGATCTTCCTCCTCGCGCGCACCAACCCGCAGGGCAAGAAGCAGGAGGGTATTTCGTTCTTCCTGGTCGACATGAAGAGCCCGGGCGTGACGGTGCGGCCGATCCAGACCATCGACGGCGGCCACGAGGTCAACGAGGTGTTCTTCGACGACGTCCGCGCTCCGCTCGACGCGCTTGTCGGCGAGGAGAACAAGGGCTGGGACTACGCGAAGTTCCTGCTCACCAACGAGCGCAACGGAATTGCACGGGTCGGAATCTCCAAGGCTCGGCTCGATCGGGTGCGCGAACTCGCCGCCATTCCGGTGTATGGCGCCGGCCCCAAGATCGACGATCCATTTTTCCGCGCCAGGCTCGCGTCGGTGGAGGTCGAACTGAAGGCGCTCGAGATGACCCAGATGCGCGTCATCGCGAGCCGCAGGAGCGACGGCAAACCCGATCCCGCCTCGTCGGTCCTGAAGATCAAGGGCTCGGAAATCCAGCAGGCGACAACCGAGCTTCTGATGGAGGTCGTCGGGCCCTACGCGCTCCCCTACGAGGACCCAGAAGCGCTGACGAACGAGCCGCCAGTCGGCCCCGAATGGGCTGGCCCGGCCGCGCCGAACTATTTCAATTACCGCAAGGTGACGATCTACGGCGGTTCGAACGAGATACAACGCGGCATTATCGCCAAGGCCATTCTGGGGCTCTGATCCATGGATTTCGAACTGAGCAGCGAGCAGCAGATGCTGCGCGACAACGTCGCGCGACTGATGAAGGACCGGTACAATTTCGAGGCGCGGAAGTCCTATCAGGCGAGCCCGGCCGGCTTCAGCGAAGCGCTATGGCGCGAGTACGCCGACCTCGGACTCCTGGGGGCGCCGTTTTCGGAGGAGGACGGCGGCTACGGGGGCGGCGCGGTCGAGACGATGATCGTGATGGAGGAATTCGGCAAGGCGCTGGCGCTCGAACCCTATCTTGAGACGGTCGTCCTCTGCGGCGCGCTCGTCAAGCACGCCGCGTCGGCGGAAAAACGGGCGGAACTCATCGGCCGCATCGCGGCCGGCGATCTTCGCCTCAGCTTTGCTCACGCCGAAAGGCAAGCCGGATTCGACCTCAACGACGTCGGACTGGCCGCGCGCAAGGACGGCGCCGCTTTTGTTCTTGATGGCGAAAAGGGTCTCATCGTCAACGGCGACAGCGCGGGCGCGCTGATCGTTTCGGCTCGGGTCTCGGGCGGCCGCCGCGACCGCGACGGGATCGGACTCTTCCTCGTCGACGCCGACGCGCCCGGGGTAACCCGCCGCGGCTATCCCACCCAGGATGGCCGGCGCGCCGCGGAAATTGCCTTCGCCAATGTCCGGGTCGAGCCTGAAAGCGTGCTCGGCGCCCCGGAAGGCGGGCTGCCGATCATCGAGCGCGCGGTCGACGAGACCATCGCCGCGCTGTCGGCCGAGGCGGTCGGCGCCATGAGCGAGGCTTTGGCGATGACCGTCGAATACCTGAAGACGCGCAAGCAGTTCGGCGTCACGATCGGCTCGTTCCAGGCCCTTCAGCATCGCGCCTCCGACATGGTGGTCGCGCTCGAGCAGGCGCGCAGCATGATGTATCTCGCCACCATGAGCGCGACCGAGGAAAACGCCGTGGAGCGCGGCAAGGCGATCTCCGCGGCCAAAGTGCAGATCGGCCGGTCGGCGAAGTTCATCGGGCAGCAGGCCGTGCAGATGCACGGCGGGATTGCGATGACCTATGAATACAAGGTCGGGCATCTCTTCAAGCGTTTGACGCTGATCGACGCGGCCTATGGCGACGCGGACCTGCACGCGCGCAAACTCGGCGACCGCGGGTCGCTGTTCGCCTGAATTGGACTCATGCGATCGGTTCTGGTCACTGCGTTCGAGCCGTTCGGCGGCGAAACGGTCAACGCCTCCTGGGAGGCGGCGAAGCACCTCGACGGCGCCTCATTCGGCGACGCCATCGTCGCCGCGCGGATGCTGCCGTGCGCTTTTGAACTTTGCCTTCCCGAGTTCGTCGCCGCGTTCGAGCGGTTGAAGCCCAGCGCCGTGGTCATGACCGGGCAGGCGGCGCGGCGAGGAATGGTCTCAGTCGAGAGGTTCGCGCTGAGGAGCGTCAGCGTGACGGCGCGGGACAACCGGGGCGAACTCGGCCTAAGCCCGGCTTCTGGCCCGGATGTGGTGGAGACGACGGCCTCGGCGACCGCGGTCGCGCATGCGATCCGGGAAGCCGGCGTCGCCGCGCGGGTCTCGACCGACGCGGGCGACTACGTCTGCAACCACCTGTACTACGGCGCCCTACGGTATCTCAGCTCTCAGTCGCCGACGACCGCCGCAATCTTCATCCACCTCCCGGCGACACCCGCGCAATCGGCGCCGAAAGCGAGCGATCGCCGGCTCGACTCCGCGAACGCGGCCCGAGCCCTGCAGGCAGGGGTCCAGGCATTGATGCGGGGAACGGATGGCGGGCGCAGTATTAGCGCCGTGTAGTTTCCTGGAATCGCGCCCTGTAAGCGCGGTCGTTGACTGCGTCGCCGCGCTCAAGCCAAGCGCGGCAACAAACGGCCGCGTCGACCGAAGAGCAACCTGCTTCAGCGCGACAGATCGTGCGGCGCGGCGCCAAGGCGCACTCCAGACAAGGAAACGCCGCCCGCAACTGCGGACGGCGCAAAGGGAGTGCGGAAAACTTCGCGTACGCCGCGTTTTAGCGGATCAGACTGCGATCTTGAATGACTTCGACATCTGATCCTTGATCGGCTCCAAGGTCTCGACGACCGTCTTCTGGGCGACGGCAGCGAGATCCTTGACTTGCACGACCACGGCGTCGGTTTGCTTCTTGGCGAAATCGTTCTGCAACGCGATAAGATCGCTCACCGACTTCACGGCGAGCGTCGCCTTGATGAAATCAAAATTCGCCTCGGCGTTGGCGCGGGCGGCCGCGAGCGCTTTGGTGTTGAACGTAGCCACGCCGTCCTTGACCGCGGCGAAACTCAACTCGAAGGCGTTCGCGGCTTCCTCGGCCGAAACCTTCGCCTTCACGAACGCGGCGCGCGATTCCACAACGCCTTTCTCCAGCGCGTGGCGAACCGTTTCCTGCATCTCGAGAGCCGGCTCGACGATCGCCTCGACGGCTTCTTCAACGTTCAGGGTCTCGTCCGGAAGGTCGGGCTCGACCTGGACGGCGGCGGCAGCTTGCGCGCCGGCGCTCTTCTTCGATGTGGATGCCATTTCGTGCTCTCACAGACTTTCGAGTTTGAGGAATCGGGCAAAGCCGATTGCGCGGCTCACTGCTTACCCGGAATAAGACCCTTCTGGAAGGCGGCCCCGAGTTCCTGCGCCTGAGTTTGCAGCGCAGCGATCTGGCTCTTCAGGTATTCGCTTTGGACGGCGAAGATTTCCTGCGGGTCTTTGGCCCGGACGAGCTTGGTCGCAACATCAAAAGCGGCGTTCGCGTTCTGCTCGGTATAGCTCAGGACCTGCGCAGCGACGGATTTGACTCCGCCCTGTCCAGTCACGTCACCGGCGGCGCCGGCGGTCCGTTGCGCTACGGAGAGAAACCCTTCGAAGGCCTTGCGCGCCTGCTCTACGCTGCGCTCGGCGAAATCACGCAAATCGTTCGGGACGTCAAAAGGTGAGGAGGCGTTCATCGTTCATGCTTTCATGTTGTTCGGCGGAGGGTCTGCCCAACGTCTGCAGATCCATACCTCAGTTTTTGCTGCAGTGCAACATAATTCCGCGCCGCACCAAGAATTTTAACCGTTCGCGGAATCAGCGATCCGCGGAGCGTGGTGAAATCCTGCGATCAGCGTTAAAGAATTGCTAACGGTCGCGGGCGTAGGCGATTGTTGGTATCGCCCCGGCCGAGCGTTGCAAAGCGAGCCGATCTTGAATTTGCCGCCGTCGAAGCCATCCGGAGACCGCACTTTGACGCCGGAAGCGGCGGACGGACTGTTCGACGCCGCCGCGCCCCTCACGGGCGGAGGGACGCCGATTGCGGTCATCGCCGCAAGCGGGCAGGCGGCGCACGTCACCGCCTTCGGACTGGCGCTCTTGGGAGCGACGGATCGCGCTGACTTTCAGAGGCGTCTCCTGTCGGGTGACGGTCCCGGCGCGCGCCGCTTGCGCCGCCTCGCCGCGACACTGCCGGTCGCCGAAGGCGCGCGACTCGAACGCATTCGAAACTGCGACGGGCCGCGGGCGACAAGCGCCAACGTGCGCTGCGTCCGCATCGCCGCTCCCGATGGCGCCGCTTTCCTGATTCTCACGGCGGACGACGCCGTTCTTGCGAACCCGGCGCCGGTCGCGCCCGCTGAGCCGATCGCGCCGACCCTGCCGCCGACGGCCTCTCCTGTCGTCGTTGCGCCCGCCCGGTCGCGCTTTCTCTGGAGCGTGGACAAGGACGGACGCTTCGCAGCTCCCGATCCGGTTCTCGCCTCGGCTCTGGGGGCCGTCGCGCCAGAGGCCGGCGAGACCGTCGAGGCCCTCCGATTCCGCGTCGCCATCGAAAACGGCGAGGCGCTTGCCTCTGCCGTCGAAAAGCGAGAGACGTTCGCGGACCTCAAGATCCTATGGATGGCGAGCGACGGCGCTCACGCGCTTCCGATCACCCTTTCGGGAGCGCCGCTGTTCGACAACGCCCGCGAATTTGCCGGCTTCAGGGGCTTCGGGACGATCGGCGAGGCGATCGAGGCGGCAAGGCCGTCAGGGACGGCTTCCGCACCGGATGAGGACAAAGCCGTTGCGGCCGCCGCAGGGCCTGCGACGGCCGAAGACGCCGCGCCTCGTGCGACGGCGACCGCAGACGGCGACGAAGTGGACCGGAGCCGCCTCACCCCGGTCGCGCCAGCCCCCGAACTGCCCAGCCCGCCCGCCACGGCCCCGCCGCCGGAACCGGCCGGACCGCCGGACGCAGCCGCGGCTCAAGAGCGGACCGCCGAGATTTTCATCCTCCGTCAGAGCGCTCCGGCGTCGGTTGCGCCATCGAAGATCGTTCCGATCCGTCCGGGCGCCTTCGATGCGTCGAGACCGCAGGAGGCGGGAGACTCCGGCGACGGCAGCGTCGAACTTAGCAAGGCAGAGCGTGAAGCGTTCCGCGAAATCGCGCGGGCGCTCGTTGGTCGCACCCAGGCTTCCCGAACGGACGCGCGACCCGTCGCCCACGACCCTCCGGCGCGGGCGCGCGAACAGGGCGCCGAAGCCGCGGACGACTCAGGCTTGATGTCCCCCGCCGAACCGGAAAAGCGCCAGCCCGCCGCCGATCCGGACGCGGTGCCGGTCCTGCGAAACGCGTTGACGCTGCTCGACCGCCTTCCCATCGGCGTCCTCGTCGCCCGCGACGCGCAGCCGCTCTATGTCAATTTGACGCTGCTTGCTCTGCTTGGGTACCGGGATCAGGAGCAGTTCGAGTCGTGCGACGGACTGGCGGCGATGTTCCGCAGCGACGCGCGACCGACACTGTCGGAGACCGACGACGGCGCCTTCTCCATCTTTACCATTCAGGGACAGGCGCTGGCGGTCGAAGGCCGCGCGCAGGCCATCGTCTGGGACGGCGCGCCCGCCACGCTGATCATGCTGCGCGCAGCAAAGCCCGCGAGCCGCTCGGACGAAAGGCACGGCGACGTCAGCGAGGCAAGCGTCGCAGACGATCTCGTCCAGATGCTCGATCTGGCGACCGACGGCGCCGTTGCGCTCGACTCGGCCGGCCGCATCCAGTCGTTCAACGCCTCGGCGGAACGGCTGTTCGGCTATGCCGAAAAGGATGTCGCGGGCGAAAGCGTGCTGATGCTGCTCGCGCCGCCGAGCCATCCGGCGGCGACCGCTCTCCTCGAAAGCCTCAGCCGGCTTGGCGGGCCCTCGTCCGAACCGCCGACCGCCGTCGCGGGCCGCGACCGCGAAGGGGCGCCGCTCACCCTTTCGCTGACACTGGCGCGAGTCGGGCCGCCGGACGCGCCCCATTTTTGCGCGCTTTTCCGGGACATGCGGCGCGAGCGCGAAACGGAGCGCCGCCTGACCGCGGCGCGTGACGCGGCGCTCGCCGCCAGCGCCGCGAAGACCGAGTTTCTCGCGCACGTCAGCCACGAGATCCGCACGCCGCTCCACGCCATCCTCGGCTTCGCCGAGGTGATGATGGAGGAGCGGTTCGGACCGATCGGCAACGACCGCTATCGGGATTATCTGAAGGACATCCACGCCTCGGGGCGGCACATCATGAGCCTCGCTGACGACCTGCTCGATTTGAGCAAGATCGAATCCGGCAGGCTCGAACTGGCCTTCGCGCCCGTCGACGCCAACACGCTGATCCGCGAATGCGTGTCGGTGATGCAGCCGCAAGCGGCGCGCGAGCGGATCATTATGCGCATCTCGCTGTTCGACCGCCTGCCCCGGGTGATGGTGGACGAGCGCTCGCTGCGGCAGATCATGCTGAACCTCATGTCCAACGCGGTGAAGTTCAACGAGCCGGGCGGACAGGTGATCGTCTCGACGGCGGTCGACGCTGCCGGCCAGGCGGTCATCCGGGTGCGCGACACCGGCGTCGGGATGATCGAGAGCGAGGTCGGGGTCGCCCTAGAGCCTTTCGGTCAGGTCGGCCGCGGGCAACGGAAGGGCGGCGTCGGGCTCGGCCTGCCGCTGACCAAGGCGCTGGTCGAGGCCAACAAGGCCGAGTTTTCCATCAAGAGCCGGCGGGACCACGGCACTCTGGTGGAAATCTGCTTCCCCAACGTCCAGGCGGCGCAGTGAAGGGGGAGGGCGGCCGCTTCCTACCGCGTGCGCGTCCAGGACACCGACTTGCAGATGAGGCCGCCGAACACGCACCCGGCGGTGGTGAGGTGATCGCCCGAAAGCGTCATCTTGCCGGAATAGGTCTTGCCGTCCTCGGGGTTGAAGGCCGAGCCGGTCCAATCGTCGTCGCCGTGCGGCTTCATGGCGAAGAACACCTGCTGGCCGATTTTGGCGGGGCCGCCCGCGTCCTTGAGCCAGATGATCGAGCCGCACAGCGCATCGCCGCCGCACGGCGCAATCCGGACCTTCGATGCGCCGTTTTCGCGCAGCCAGTCGCCCTTGGCGTCCCCCGCCAAGGCTCCGGCACCCGACGCCGCCACCAAGGCGGCGCTCGCGATCAACGCTTTCATCATGTCGCCCCTCCCGCCTTCGCTGGCGGCATTAGTTGATAGTTGAACGTTCCGTCAAGGCGTTGAGCCGGACGCCGAGGCCCAGACGGGACGATATCCCGCGGCGAGCGCCGCGACGGTCGAGGGCGGGGTCAGGACGTTGACGTCCCGGATCACGCCGAACGCGAACGGCGCGCCGTAGCCAGAAAAACTCCACGGCCACAACCTCCCGTCGCGGAGGGCGTGCGGGCGGCCCTCGACCGCGACAAAGGCGCCGTCGGGAAGCGCGGCGAGACGCGCCCGCCAAAGGCGCTTCAGCCGGCCGTCGAGTCGTTCGCGGTGGAGAACGACGTCCATCGCGTCGGCGTCCTTCGCTTGGCCGGGGAACGCGGAGGCGAAGGCCTTTGCCGCATTGCGCCGGCACTCGAAGCAGGGGCGGTGGCCGGCCGCCAGCGCCGTCGGCTCGTCGAGGAAGAAGAGCTCGGTGTAGCCCTCGCCCCAAACCTCGCGCCAGCGGCCCTTGAATTCGCAGACGCAGACAATCCAGCGCTTCGACGTCCAGCGCCGGCGGCCGAGCGTCCGGTCGGCGCCATGCAGCCGCCCGCCGCGATTGCCCAGGAACGCGCCGCGCGCGGCGACCGCGTGGAATTCGCCGAACGGATCGACGCGATTCTGCAAGGGGCGCTGCGGGTTGCGTTCTGCGTTCACCTGACGAACCTTGATGGGCGATGGGACGGCGCGAAGGGGTGACGCATGGCGCTCGAGCTTAGACCGAATTGTGAGGGCTGCGACAAGGACCTGCCGCCGAATGCGACGGACGCGCGGATCTGCACGTTCGAATGCACCTTCTGCGTCAACTGCGTCGACAACGTCCTCAAAAACGTATGCCCGAACTGCGGCGGCGGCTTCGCCCCGCGGCCGATCCGCCCGGCGCGGGAATGGCGGCCCGGCCTTTCGGTCGCCAAACGCCCGCCGTCGACCCAGCGCATCCGCCTTTCCTACACGCTCGCCGAGATCGCGGACTTCGCTCGCGACATCGCGCCGATCCCGCCGGAGGAACGGTAGGGCGCGGTTTTGGCGCCGCCTAGCGACGCCGTTAGCCATCCTCCCCCGCAGCGCGATGCAGCGCGGGGGAGGAAATCCTACTGTGCGGGCGGCGGCAGCGGGGCCGCGAACACGGGCGGCGGCGCCGAAACCGTTACGGGCGGGACAGGCGCCGCGGGGGCGGACGGCGCGCGAGGCGCAGGCGGCGCGCGCCGCGCGGGAGCGGGGGAGGCTATCGACGAGACAGTCTCCGGCGCCGCGGCGGTCGCGATCGCGTCGCCGACCGTATCGAGGCCGTAGACGTCGTCGCGGAAATTGGCGGGCCCGTCGCCGTTCGACCAGCCGGTCAGGTACACCCAGATCACCGGCACGGGATGCGCGAGGCGGATGTCGAAAGGCGCGCCCTCCTTCACCTTCTCCTGCATCGCGGCCTTGTCCCACGCGCCGCTCGGACCGCCCGGCGTCCCCTCGAGCAGCCACTGGGCATAGTCGTAGACGCCCTGCACGCGCACGCAGCCGTGGCTCAAGAAGCGGTAGTCGGCGCCGAACAGGCGCTTCGACGGCGTGTCGTGCATGTAGACGGCGAGCTTGTTCGGCATGCCGATGCGGATCGAGCCCAGCGAATTGCCGGCGCCCGAATCCTGCCTGAGCGTGTAGTTGGCGGCGCGTTCCGAACTCCAGTTGATCGCCTTCGGATTGATCTCCTGCCCCGAGCCGTCGAGGATGCGGATCTTCTGCCGCGTCAGGTAGCCCGGATCGCGCTGCATGCGCGGAATGATTTCCTTCTTGATGATCGAGGTCGGCACGGTCCAGGTCGGGTTGAGGTTGATGACCTGGATGTGGGCCGAGATCTCGGGCGACGGATGGTCGGGATCGCCAACGATGGCGACATAGCGATGCGCGACCCTGCCGTTCTCCACCGCCTCCACCGCCGTGGACGGCAGGTTGACGACGACATAGCGGTCGCCGAACTCGAAATTCGCCCCGGCCAGCCGATCGGCCGAGGACGCAAGCTCCTTGAACCGGACCTTTGCCGGGACGTTCATCGCCTTCAGCGTGGCGCCGGCGACGATTCCGGTCTCTTTCAGTCCCATGCGGGTCTGAAAGCGCTTGACCGCGGCGGTGAGCTCAGAATCCCACGCCTGGCCGCTGGCATGGAAGGCGTCGAGGTCGCCCTCGATCGCGAGGCGCTTGCGCAGCCTGGCGACCTCCCGACCCTTGTCGCCGGGATGCAGCGCGACGATGTCGGTCGGCCAGCCGCCGGCGTCGACGATCGCGCCATAATGCTCGGAAGCCTTGGCGGTGGCGAAGAAGGTGTTGGGCTGGAGGGTCGGGGTCGGGTCGGTCGACAGCGCGGTTTCGAGCGGCGGCGGAGGCGGGGCGACTTTCTTGGGCTTCGGCGGGGCCGCCGCGGCCGCTGCGGGAGCGGGGGTCGAGCCCGGAGCCGCGCTGGCCGCTGGCGCCGCCACGCCCGGCGTTGCGGTCGAGGCAGCGGCGGGAGTCGACGGCGCGGCCTCAGCGGGCATGAAGGGCGCCGGCGGCGTGCTCGAAGCGGATGCCGGGGTTGACGCGGCAGGCGCAGCGGCGCCCGGCGCGGCCGTCGCTGGCGTCTTGGCCGGGGCGACCGGGGCGGCGCTGGGCGAGGCCGCTCCGCTCGTCGAGGCCGGCGTCGAAGCCGGCGCCGCGGGCGGCGCGGCCGTCTGCGCCTGAGCGGCGCCGGCGAGGAGGGGGGCGCAAGCGACGGCGCCGGCAAGCAAAACGCGAATTCTCATCAATCGGACCTGTATGCCGGTTCGCGCGCCCCCCCAATGGATGCGCGCCGCCGGCTTTCATTTACCAAGCGTTGGTTACTAAATCCGCACGAAGGCAAACTTGCGGCAGACAACGTTTACCCGCGGGAACGACGTAAAGCCACCGTTGGCCGCCTTTGAGGGCGCGCTCCAAAGGGCGTCTTTCCGGACGCCCCTCTGTCAGCGGGCTACGGAGCGCACCGGCGTGGTCACCGACCACGCCCTACAACCGCGCCTCAGCCCGCGACGACGATATGAAGCCGCCGCGGCCCGTGGGCGCCGAGCAGCAGCGTCTGCTCGATGTCGGCCGAGCGCGACGGCCCCGTGACGAGGTTGAGCGTGCGGGGCGCGCCGCCCTTGCCATAGACCGATCGCAGCCGCGCAAAGGCAGATTCGTAGTCGGCGACAATGTCTTCCCGCCTCACGACGACGATGTGGTTGTCGGGGAGGAAATTGAGGGTCGTCGGATTGTCGGCGCCCGAGACGAGCGCGAGCGTCCCGGTCTCCGCGATCCCCGCGAGCGCCATGGAGACCGCGTTGACGTCGTGTCCGTCCGAAGGACCGGAGGAGATTTCCTGCGCCGTCTCGCCCCACGGCAGGGCGTCGAGCCGCGGGTCGGCCCCCATCCGCACCGTGGCGGGGCCGTTCGAGTCGCGCAGAAAGCGCGCAACTTCCGCTGGCGCGTCGGCGAGCGAGTCGACCTCGGCGACGCTCGCCTGCGACCGCTCGGCCTCCGCCTTGAACGTGGCGATGCGCGCCGGGAGGTCGCCCTGCCCGCGCTTCGGCACGACGCCCGCCGGCGCTTCGGCGATCCGCCGCTCGACCTCGAAGCGGCGCGTCGCCTCGGCGCCAGTCACGCCGAGCGAACGGCGAATATTGGCGAAGATCGCGTCGCGCGCGTTCATTTCACCGCTCCGCTCTTGTTCACTTCACCGCTCCGCTTTTGGCGCGCCACTGGCTCTGGAAGGTCGTCCGCTCGGGCGCGGCGAGGTCGCGGTAGCGCGTCCAGCCGCCGGCGAGCGGGATCGAGGCGAACCGCCCCTTGCCGCGGCCGGCGAGGTGGAGAGCCCGGGCGACAAGATCGGTCGCAAAGCGGTAGAGGGTGGGGCGCCGGGCGAAGAACGCCCAGAGGCCGAGGCCGGCGCGCACAGTCGCCGGCGACAGGGCCCGCTCGAATTCGCATTCGCGCCAGTGTCGCATCATGTTCGGCAGCGGAATGCGCACGGGGCAGACTTCCTCGCAGCGTCCGCAGAAGGTCGAGGCGTTTGGCAGCTGGCCGCCTTCCGCGACGCCGATCAGCGACGGCGTCAGCACCGCGCCCATCGGCCCCGGGTAGACCCAGCCATAGGCGTGTCCGCCGACGGCCTGATAGACCGGGCAGTGGTTCATGCAGGCGCCGCAGCGGATGCAGCGCAGCATGTCCTCGAACGCGCCGCCGAGCATCGACGAGCGGCCGTTGTCGAGGATCACGACGTGATACTCGGCTGGGCCATCCGGATCGTCCGGCCGGCGGGGACCGGTCGAGAATGTGGTGTAGACCGAGGCGTCCTGGCCGGTCGCCGAACGGGCGAGCACCCGGAGGAGCTGCGCGGCGTCTTCCAGCGTCGGCACGACCTTCTCGATCGAGGCGATCACGATATGCGCACGCGGCAGGATCTGGGTCAGGTCGCCGTTGCCCTCATTGGTGACGATGACCGAGGTCCCGGTCTCGGCGACAAGGAAATTCGCGCCGGTGATCCCGACGTCGGCGGCGAGGAACTTCGCCCTCAGCACGGCCCTCGCCTCTGCGAGCAGCTGTTCGGGCTCCGAGAGGTCGCGGTCCGGCGGCAGGTCCCGGTGGGCCTTGCGGAAGTCCTGCTCGACGTCGCGTTTGCTCACGTGGATCGCCGGAGCGATGATGTGCGAGGGCGTCTCGCCGCGCAGCTGAATGATGTACTCGCCGAGGTCGGTTTCGACCGCCTCGATCCCCGCCGCTTCGAGCGCCTGGTTGAGCCCGATCTCCTCCGAGATCATCGACTTGCCCTTGGTGACGCTCCTCGCGCCGAGCCCTCGGCAGAGGTCGAGGATGATTGTGCGGGCGGCCTCTGCGTCCTCGGCGTAATGCACATGGCCGCCGCTTTCCGTCACCTTCAGCTCGTAAGCCTCGAGATAGAGGTCGAGGTGCGCGAGCGTATGGTCCTTGATGGCGCGGGCGCTGTCTCGCAGGGCCTCGAACTCCGGCAGCCGCGCAGCCGCTGCCGCACGCCGGCCGGTGAAATTGCGGGCGTGAACGAGCGCGCCTTGCAGCCGCGCGTCGGTCAGGGCGTCGTGGACGTTCTCTTTGAAGTGCGGCGTGGTCGCGACGGCGGTCATCGTCGGGCCTCCTTCTGCGGCTCGCCGATCGCTGGGCCGTCGGCCATTCCGGCGAGCACCTCCGCCACATGTCTCGCCCTGACCGGCGAGCCCTCGCGCTGAAGCTTGCCCGCGATGTTGAGAAGGCAGCCGAGGTCGCCCGCCAAGACAGTCCCGACCGGAGTCTTGCGAATGTCGTCCGCCTTGCGCGAGACGATTGCGTTTGAAAGTTCGCCGTACTTGGCCGCGAACAGGCCGCCGAAGCCGCAGCAGGTCTCGGCCTCGTCGAGCTCGACAAGGCTCAGGCCCTCGACGCTCGCCAGGAGCCGCCTAGGCTGCGCCTTGACGCCGAGCTCCCGCAACCCCGCGCACGAATCGTGATAGGCGACCGTGCCGTCGAACCGAGCCGTCACGCGCTCGACGCCGAGAACGTCGGTGAGAAAGCTGACGAGCTCGTGCGTCTTCCCGGCGAATCGCTCGGCCTTCGTCGCCATCTCCGGCTCGCCGGCGAACAGCTCCGGGTAATGCCTGATCAGCATGCCGCCGCAGGAGCCGCTCGGCGCGACGACGTAGTCGCAATCCTCGAACGCCTCGATCGCCTGACGCGCGAGCGCCGCAGCGGTCGCCCGGTCGCCGGAGTTGAAGGCCGGCTGTCCGCAGCAAGTCTGCGCGGGAACGACGACCTTGCAACCGGCGTCCTCCAGGAGCTTGACCGCGGCGAAGCCGACCGTCGGGCGCATGATGTCGACGAGGCAGGTGACGAACAGGCCGACGCGCGGCGGGCGCCTGCGGTCCTCGCGCTCAGAAGCGATTGCATGCATCTTGGACCCAAAATCCTCCGCCGGGCCCGCGCCCCGCGCGCCCTTGTCGCCTCCCGAACGGCCCCCTAAGGTCGCACAATGGCAACGGATATCGCAACCCGCGTCTACAATCACACCTTCCGGATCGACCCGGCGATCCGGACGCTGCTCGACACGGATTTCTACAAGCTCCTGATGCTCCAGATGATCTGGAAGATGCATCCCGAGCGGCGGGTGACCTTCCAGCTCATCAACCGGACGGCGTCGGTGCGGCTCGCCGAGATCGTGGACGAGCGCGAGCTGATCGACCAGCTCGACCACGCCCGCACCCTGAGCTTCGCCAAGAACGAGCTGATCTGGCTCGCGGGCAACACGTTCTACGGCACGCGGCACATCTTCGAGCCGGGATTCATGGAGTGGCTCGCCCACTTCCGTCTGCCCGATTACGAGCTGACCCAGCGCGACGGCCAGTACGAGCTGACCTTCTCCGGACTGTGGGCCGAGACGACGATGTGGGAGATTCCCGCGCTCGCCATCATCAACGAGCTGAGAGCCCGGGCCGCCATGCGCAGCATGAGCCGGTTCGACCTCGACGTGCTCTATGCCCGCGCCAAGGCCAAGCTGTGGTCCAAGGTCGAGCGGCTGCGCATCCTTCAGCGCGAGGGGCCGCTGAAGGTTTCGGACTTCGGCACCCGCCGTCGGCACGGTTTCTTGTGGCAGCGCTGGTGCGTCGAGGCGATGCAGGAGGGCCTCGGCGACAGTTTCATCGGCACGTCGAACGTCAAGCACGCCATGGACACCGGCCTCGAGGCGATCGGCACCAACGCCCACGAGCTGCCGATGGTCTACGGCGCCATCGCCCGCGACGAGGCCGAACTGCGCGAATCGCCTTATGCGGTGCTGCGCGACTGGGCGACGATGTACGGCGGCAACCTGCTGGTCGTCCTGCCGGACTGTTTCGGCACCACCGCTTTCCTGCGCAACGCCCCCGACTGGGTCGCCGACTGGAAGGGCGCGCGCCCGGATTCCAAGCCGCCCCTCGAAGCCTCGCGCGAGCTCATCGCGTGGTGGCGGACGCGCGGCCGCGATCCGTCGGAGAAGCTGATCGTGCTCTCCGACGCGATGGACATCGAGTCGATCGAGGAGTCGGCTCGGGCGCTGCGCAGCGACGTGAACCTGTCGTTCGGCTGGGGCACCAACCTCACCAACGATTTTCTCGGTTGCGCACCGGCCGGGGCGGACGGTCAGCTCAGGGCGATCTCGCTCGTCTGCAAGGTGGTCGAGGCCGACGGCCGGCCGGCCGTGAAGCTCTCGGACAAACCCAACAAGGCGCTCGGCGCGCAGGAGGAAATCGAGCGCTATCAGCGCATCTTCGGCGCCGACGGGATGGCGCGGCATCCGGTCGAGGTGTGAGCTCTTTCGAATCCATGGAACGACGCGGCTGCCCGTAGGGACGTCACATGCGGAAGCCATAATCGCTGACCGAACGCGCATGGCGGGAGCCAGGCGAAGGCGAGAACCACAATGCCCACGCGCCACGTATGCCCCTGGTGGGCCGGCTACTTCCTGACGAGTCCGATCCGCAAGCTCAGGCAGGATCCGTCGCGCATCCTTCGCCGCTGGTGCGCGCGGGAATGATCGTTCTCGAGCCCGGCCCCGGAATGGGCTTCTTCACCTTGGAGCTTGCGCGGCTGGTCGGCCCGGAGGGTCGGGTCGTGGCCGTCGACGTTCAGCCGAAAATGATCGCGGGGCTCAGACGGCGGGCGGAGCGGGCGGGGCTGCTTGACCGCATCGACGTACGGGTCGCGCCGGAGTCGACGATGGCGCTCGAAGCGTGGGAAGGCGTAGAGATTTTTTTTTCCTGGCCTTTGCGGTCGTCCATGAAATGCCTTCGGCTGCGACGTTCTTCGCCGAAGCCGCGCGCGCGATGAAGCGTGGGGCCCGCATGCTCCTTGTCGAACCCGCCGGTCACGTGAGCCAGGACCGGTTCGGAAAGGAACTCGCGCTCGCCGCCGAGGCCGGTCTTGCCGCGGTCGATCGGCCGAACGTCGCCTCCAGCCGCGCCGCGGTGCTGCAGAAGTCGTGATCCGGCAGACCGGCCGAGCGCGGGGGATTGCTCGACTCCGCGCGTCTCCTTAGTCTCGCTCGCGGGGCGAGAAAGAGAGCAACATGCCATTCGAGGGCTTCGGGCCGCAGGCGTTGCCGTTTTTCAAGGCGCTGGCGTTCCATCAGACGAAGGAATGGTTCGAGGCCAATCGGGCGACTTACGAAAGCTGCGTCAAAGGACCGATGGGCGACCTCGTGGAGGACACGGCGGCGCGGCTCGCCAAGGCGAAGATCCCGATCAAGGGCGATCGCAAGACGTCGCTGTTCCGCATCCACCGCGACGTGCGCTTCGCCAAGAACAAGGACCCTTACGAGACCAACGCCGGCGTCGCGATGACCCGCAGCGGCTCAAAGAACGATCCCGGCGTGCTCTACTTCCACCTCTCGCCCGAGGAGTGCTTCTTCGCCGCCGGCTTCTACCAGCCCGAACCGCCGGCGCTCTCAAGGCTCCGCGACGCGGCGGCTCGTGCGCCCAAGGCCTTTAAGCAGATGATCGCGAAGCTCAGGAAGGCGGGGCTCAAACTCAGCGAGGAGGACGCGCTGAAGCGCGCGACGCGGGGGTTCGAGGCGGTCACCGATCCAGTGATTCTCGTCGCGGCGCGGCAGCGGCATTTCATTTGTCTGCGAAGCGTGTCGGAAAAGGAAATCCGCGAGCCCGCCCTCATCGACGCCTTCTGCGCCTTCGCCAAAGACTCTCTGCCGCTGCTCGAATGGGGCTGGGACGCGCTGACCGATTCGCGCTAGGCTCGCAGTCATGGCCAAGGTGCTTCCCGCGATCGACGCGGCCTGCCGCGCGTTCATCAGCCGCCGGCGCATCTTCTTCGCCGCCTCGGCGGCGCCGGGCGCGCATGTCAACGTCTCCCCACGCGGGACCGAGAGCTTTGCCGTGCTCGACGACCTGACGGTCGCCTATCTCGACAGGACCGGCAGCGGCAACGAGACGGCCGCGCACATGAAAGCGGACGGGCGGCTGACGCTGATGTTCTGCGCCTTCGACGGCCCGCCCAACATCCTTCGCTTCTATGGGCGCGGCGAAGTCGTGCGGCGCGGAAGCGAGGCCTATCGCGACATTCTCGCCCAAGCGTTCGACGGCAAGGAGCCGGCGGGGGTGCGGCAGATCGTCCGGCTCCATGTCGACCGTGTGCAGACGTCCTGCGGATACGGGACGCCGCTCTTCGACTATCGCGGCGAGCGCCCTTCGCTCGACAACTGGGCCAGCGCCAAAGGCGAGGAGGGGCTCGAAGCCTATCGCCGCGATAAGAACGCCGTCAGCATCGACGGCCT